>JAISWV010000020.1 GCA_031270755.1 Synergistaceae bacterium | reverse complement strand
TCGGCTTCCGCTCTATATTACTTACGGGGCTGAATCGCTTCACGCTTTCGCATTGCGGCTCTTGCGCTCCTCTGCCTACGCTTAAATCTCACCTCGCGGCTTCGACTCCAAGGCTGAGTCCCGGCTGCTCGCTACGCTTTGCCGGGTGCGGACTCTCACCGCACTATATTACATGCACCGAACTGGTACACCTTCTATTCCACAAGAAAATTACAACAAATCAATTACTGAATCCGGTTTCCGGTCTCCGGGTCGAACAGGTGCGTCCTCTCGGCCTTGAACTCCAGCTGCACCTTTTGATCTTTTTCGTACCACAGGTCGTCCGAGGTGGCCATGTTGAGCAGGTTGCTTCCCACTCTCACGCTGATCCGGCGCTCGTCCCCCAAGTTTTCATAAATGGCTATAGGCACGAAACTGCCCCTGGTCTCCCGGGCCGCCACCGTCACGTCCACAGGACGCACACCCAGCGTCACCTTCTGCTTGTCCTCCACCTGGCGGCGGTATCTCTCCGGAACCTCCACCCGGAGGTCGCTGTCGGGAAAGGTGAAGAAAAAAACGCCGTCGCCTTTTTCAATGACGGAAGACAACAGATTCATGGGAGGTTCCCCGATGAAACCCGCCACGAACTCGTTGACCGGGTTGTCGTAGACCTCCAGGGGAGTGCCCATCTGCTGCAGTTCTCCGTCTTTCATGATGACGATGCGGTCGGCCAGGCTCATGGCTTCCAGCTGGTCGTGGGTCACGATGATGGTGGTGCACTTGATTTCGTGGTGCATCCGTTTGATTTCGTGGCGCAGCTGCTGGCGCATCTTGCCGTCCAGATGGCTCAAAGGCTCGTCCAGCAGCAACAGGCCCGGATGCCGGACAATTGCCCGGGCGATGTTCACTCGCTGCTTCTGCCCACCGGAAAGCGCTGGGGGCTTCATCTCCAGCAAGTTTTCCACTTTCAGCAGCGGCGCCACGTAGTCGATGGCCTTCTTGATCTCGGCGGCGGTTTTCCTTTTCGCCCTCATGTTGAACGCCAGGTTTTCGTAAACGGTCAAAGGAGGATACAATGCGTAGTCCTCAAAGGCCAGCCCGATGTTGCGGTCTTTAGGCAGCAGATCGTTGATCCGCCTGTCGCCGATGAAGATATCCCCCGCCGTGATTTCCTCCAGCCCGGCGATCATCCGCAGGGTGGTGGTCTTACCGCAGCCGCTGGGGCCCAGAATCCCCACGAATTCCCCGTCCGCGCAGTCGAAAGAGAGGTCCTTCACCGCGAAGTCGTTGAGCGCCGCCTTGCGGAAACGGAAAAAACTTTTTTCCGCGTTGTCGTATCGTTTGTACACATTCCGCAGTTTCAACTGGGCCATGTTTTACCTCGCTTGCGGCAGACCCCTTCGGCGTCGTGGCGAACGATGTACTGACCGCTTTCGGCTTCGAAGAAGATCGCGTTTTTCATGTTCAGGCCAATCCACACCGGCCGGTCGATTTCGGTCTGGGTGTCGTTGGGCGCTACGAGGTAAATCTGCGTCCCCCGCACGTCCACCACCATGATGACCTTGTTGCCGATGGGTTCGTTGGTGTACACCGACCCGCGAATCCAGCCCGGCTCTTCGGAAAAGCGGAAACTCACGTCCCCGCCCCGCAGCCCCACGTGTACTTTTCCGCGGCCGGCCGCGCGAAGCGCCGCGGCAACGTCCTCCTCCAGAGGCAGCGGTTCTTCCTGTCCCAGGGCGCGGAGCGTCAGTACGCCCTCTTTTTCCTCCAACTCGCCGTCGAAAATGTTGATCTCGGGTTCGCCGAACAGACGGGCCACGAACTCGTCGCTGGGAGTGTAGTACATCTCCAGGGAAGTTCCCAACTGCCGGATCCGTCCTTCGTCCAAAACGGCGATACGGTCGGCCAGGCTCATAGTTTCCATGTAATCGTGGGTGACGTAGATGGTGGTGGTGTTGAAGGCGCTCTGCATCTCCTTCAGCTCACCGCGCATGAAGTGGCGGAGCTTGGCGTCCAGGTGAGCCAAAGGCTCGTCCATCAAAAACACGTTGGGGGAGCGCACCAGGCAACGCCCGATGGCCACCCTCTGACGCTGCCCGTTGGACAGTTGATTGGGCTTCCGGTCCAGGAGTTCGTCAATGCGCAGCATCTTCGTCACCCGCGTCACCTGCTCCCGGATGTGGGCCTCGTCTTTCCTGTAGAGCCGGGAGCGCATGGGAGAGGCGATGTTGTCGTACACGTTCATGTGCGGGTAAAGCGCGTAATTTTCGAACACCATGGAGACGTTGCGGTACATGGGCTCCACCAGGTTGACGACGCGGCCGTCGATTTTGACCCGGCCTTCCTGGGGAAACTCGATTCCCGCGATGGTCTTCAGCAGTGTGGTCTTGCCCGCTCCCGCCGGGCCGAAAAGGACAAAAAATTCGTTGTCGGCAACGTCCAGAGAGAGGTCGATCAAGGCCGCCTTTTCTCTGTATTTTTTCGTGATGTTCTCCAGCGTTATCCGGGCCATGATCGTCCTCAGCCTTTGACGGCGCCGAAGCTCAGGCCCCGCACCAGGTGCTTTTGAATGAAAAGGCAGGCCAGGATCTCCGGAGAAACCGCCACCAGAGCGGCCACGGCCACCTGTCCGTAATGCACCGTGTCGGAGGCGATGTAACGCAGGGAGGTGATGGTCATGGTCTGAATTTTGAAGCCGCTGAGCACCAGGGGGAACGTGAAGCTGTTCCAGGCGAAGATGAACGCCAGGAGAGCGGAAGCCACCAGCCCCGGTTTGATCAGCGGGACGAGAATTTTAAAAAACACGTCGAACCATTTGTAGCCGTCCAACTGGGCGGCTTGCTCGATTTCGACGCTGATTTCCTCGAAGTAGCCCCGCACCACCCAAATGACCAAGGGCATGGTGATGAGCTGATAAACCCAAATGAGGCCGAAATAGGTATCGTACAGGCCGATTTTCTGAAAAATGGTGAAGATCGGCAGGATGACGAGAATTTCCGGGGCGAATTTGAAGGAAAGAATCTGGAAAGCCAGATCTTCCTTTTTTTTGAAGTCGTACCGCGCCAGGGCGTAAGCGGCAGGGACCCCGGCCACGATCGTCAGAACCACAGCCCCGCCGGCCACGATGAGGTTCTGAAAAAAGGCGTTGAAGTAGTCGGTCCCCAGCAGCACCGCGTTGTAGTTGCTCAGGGTCGGCGTAAAACGGAAAACCGTGTTGTACATTTCCGCGTCCGTCTTCAGCGAGCAGATGACCATCCACACCAAGGGAAACAGCGCGAACAGCGCGTAGAGGGTCAGTCCCAGATTGCGGGCCAGGGAGGCCACAGCCGACAATGCCTGGCTTTTGCGAACAGAGGTTTCTTTCCATTCCATTTGTGTATGCATTCGTGATCTCCTAATTCCGTCAATCCGTCAATCCGTCAATAACCCTGGGCCAGTTTCGCCAGTTTGCGCTGCCGTTTGACCAGCACTCCGGCGACCACGTAACAGAGGGCCCACAAGACCAGGAGGTAAGGAAGAGCCTTGCCCACCCTGCCGAACTGGTAGGACGTGATGTAGCCCGTCAGGGAGATGTTCATCAACGTGTCGCCAGGCCCGCCCTTGCTGAGGGCAAAGATGATGCCAAACTCCTGAAGCGCCGCCATCAAACGGAAAAGAAGCCCGATGTAGATGAAAGGCTTCAGCATCGGAAAGGTCAAGGTCCTGAAGATGAACCAGGCGCTGGCGCCGTCGACCTGCGCGGCCTCGAAGGGCGACTTGGGCAGGGACTGAATGCCGGCCAGCACCAGCAGCAGGATAAAAGGCGTATTGACCCACGTGTCGATGAGCACCGCAGTAAACATTGCCGTTCCGTGGGAAGAAGCCCAAGGGAAGTTGACGACTCCAAAAAAATTCAGCAGTTTTTCCAATACCCCTACGGAATTGGAGGTCATGAGCTGCCAAATCAGCACCGCGATGGCCGGAGCGACCATGAGGGGAAAGGTGAAAAGCACCTTGAGAACGCGGCTGTAAAAAGTGTCCTTGCGGAGGAGCAGCGCCACGGCCACCCCCAGGACCAGTTGGGTGAGGGTGGCGTAAAAAGCGTAACGCAAAGTGACCCACACGGCGTGATAAAAAGAAGGGTCCTTGAAGGCGTCCGTCCAGTTTCTGAACCAGATGAAACGCCACGTGGGCAGCCGAAAGGAATAGTTGGTCAAAGACAAAAATATGGCGACGACGAAGGGGATCAAGATGCCGATCAGGATCAAAAGCCCCGGGGCTATGATGTAATAGGGACGCCGGCGCACGTTGGAAGGAATTTCGTTGTAGTCGATCTCGGCGGACTTGGCCGCACCCGTTTCACCCATGAAAACACTCCCCGTTTCCCGTCAAGATGCTTTATGATTCTGTCCCCGCCGCGCTTGCAATCGGCGGGGACAGAAACGAGAATTGAATTACTGCAGGTCCATATCCTACAGATCCACGTCTTTCAGAGCTTCGTCCATCTTGGCTTTCAGGGCGTCCAAGCCTTCTTTTACGCTCTTATACTGGCCTGCCACGATGTCCTGAAGCGTAGCGGCCCACTCTGTGGTGGTCTCGAAGAAATAGGGCTGCGGGGTAAACAGAATGGTGGTGCTGTCGATGGTTTTGTTGAAGGTGTCGATGTAGCCTTCCTGCTGCGCCATCTTCTTCGCGAAGCCCTCGGACTGCCACACGGAGGTGCGCGCGGGGTCCACACTGTTCTTGTCCACCGAGGCGTAGAGCGCGAAGGGTTTGCTGGTGAAGTACATCAGGAAGTACCAGGCCGCGTCCTTGTTTTTGGACGCGCTGTTCATGGCCATGGCCCAGGTCCAGTAGTTGGAGTAGGGGGTGTCTCCCGCTTTCGCCAGGGGCATCACCGTCCACGCGATGTTCCCCGCTTCCTGGGAGGCGTTCGGCCAGTTCTGCTGCACACCGTTGTTGTCGGCGTCGAAAAGCATAGCGGCTTTCCCCGCGCCCAGGTCAGCTCCGGCCTCGTACCACGTGTAGCGGCTCCAGGAAGGGGACCCGCCCCGTTTGATGAGCTCCACCCAGAACTCGTTCATTTTGACGGACTCGGGACTGTTGACCTGAGAAACGAGTTTGCCGTTTTCGGCCTTGAAGTCCACCGCGCCGAAATTGGCGTAAGTACTCATGTAACCGGGGTGAATGGTACCCCAGTCCCGGGCGCCCCGGATGGCGATAGCGTAAGAGCCGGGTCCATTCCACTCTTTCAGGGCGTCGCAGACCTTCAGGAGCTCGTCGTAGGTCTTGGGCGCGGCAACCCCCGCCTTCTCGAAAGCGCGTTTATTGTAAGCCAGGGAGTAAATTTCGAACGCCAGGGGCAAACCCAGCTGAGGCCCTTTGCCCACGGCGTGTCCCGGAACGCCGTCCCACTTCAGGGCGTCCACGGCGCTCTTGACGATGTCCGCGGCGTCATAATCGGGAACGACTTTGGCGCTGTCGCCCAAAAAGTTGTCGATGTTTTCCACGAAGCCCGCGGAGGAATAATCCCACAATTGATAGGCGCCGCTCATGAAAAGGTCCGGATCCCCGGAGCGGCTCGAAAGCGATGTGGCAACCTTGTCGAAATAGTTGGCCTCCGGCGTGATGGAGTACTCCACCTTGATGCCCGTCAGCGCTTCGAAATCCGCCAGCTTGGAGACGATGGCGTCAACGATGGAGTGCTGCACGAAAAGAACTTTCACCGTGGTTCCTTCATATTTTTTCCAGTTGAAGTCGGCCGCTTCGACTGGAGCTGCTCCAAACCCGGCAATCACCGCGAAAACCATCAAAGCCATCAAAAAAACGACGCAAAACTTGAAACCCGCTTTCATAATTAAATACCCTCCTCTTTATTTCAAATTCCAACCCTCACTCAAAGGCTGGTGGACTTCGATTACGTAGATATTTTATACAGTGAGGAGAAAAAGAGCAACAGTTCCTTGGAGGCCGATTGGAACATAGCGCACTTGCGGCTTTCCTTGTTTTCGATAATCGCGGGGGGGATAATATCCGCCCCTACCCTCGATTCTTACGGTGACGGTCTCCCCCGCCGTCGATTTCGCAGTTCACGTCAAATCGTTCCCGTTTTTCCACCACGTAGTTGGTGGCCAATTCGGTGTTCCGCAGCGCCACCTCCTTCACGGGCAAACCGATGTTGGAGGAAATGATATCCCGCAGGCAGGGTTTGGCGTCCGGGTGGGTCATCAGGGTCTTGAACACGCCATCGTCCGAGGGCGGGAGAATCTCAGGAACTTCGATACCTACAAATTCTTCACGCATGATCGTCAGTCTCGACGCTCCTTTTTTCATATTTTTATAAGGGAATTATAGCAAATTGCAAATGATGGACCCCAGACAGCTCACTCGAATGTTCCCGAGCGCCTCTGCTGGTGGATAGAACTTTTTTGTTGGGGATGGCCACGGACGCGCAATGCGCGCCCCTACAATTTCGATAGTATCGACGAGGAAGCGGATTATGACCAGACAAGACGAGGCCCACGGTGTAAAACGTGAGCCTCGCCTCTGAAAAATTTGAACATCGCGGACTATTGCTTACGGTTTCTTCTCAATAGAGCAATCCCCGCCAAGGCTAAAATCTCCACTCCCAAAGCGCTGACGTTACAGCCGCCGCCGGCACTGTTCAATGATCCTGATTCAGGGTTCGACGACACGGGATTCGATGGCACTGGGTTCGAGCCGGACACCCTCGTGAACGAGGCGGTAATTGTTACAGGATATGCGGGCATCGTGAACGTGCATATGTTGCCGCTGCAGGACAACGGGACTGTCGTGCTCTCGTCGCCCGTCTTATAGCCCCATATCCTCTGGAATTCGTAGCCGCTGTTCGCTGTGTAGATGACGGCGACGACCTCGCCCGCCGTCGCGGCCGTTATTCCTGCCGTCAAGTTACCGCCCGTTACAGGGGACAACGTGATGGGGTAACTGGTGGATGTTTCGGTCTTTTTGAAGGAGACGCGCACCGTCACGGGGTAGTCCGGCATCGTGAACGTGCATATGTTGCCGACGCAAGAGAACGGGACTGTCGTGCTCTCGTCGCTCGTCTTATACACCCATATCGCCTCTAATTCGTAGCCGGCCTCCGGGGTGTAAACAACGGTGACGGTTTCTCCCGCCTCCGCGGTGGCCGCGTTCGCCGTCAAGCTTCCCCCCGTTATGGCGGCGGGGGCGGGCAAAGTGACGGGATAATCGGGCACGTCGCCGGCGGTTTTGAACGAGGCGGCCACTGTCACGGGATAGTCCGGCATCGTGAACGTGCATTCGGTCTCGGTGCAGGACAGCGGGATTGTCGTGTCCTCGTCCCCCGTTTTGTAAGCCCATACCTCATCCAATTCATAACCATTGTCCGGAGTGTAAGCGACGATGACGTTTTCCCCCGCTTTCGCGATCGGTTTGTCCGCCGTCAAATTGCCGCCTGCGCCGTCGACACGCAAAGTGACGCTGTTTCCCGATTCTTGAGCGAGAATATTTTCAATCGCTTGGCGATAAGCCGAACCTCTACGCGACCCGATAAGCGGTTGACCGACGATTTTGCCCTCCGAGTCCACAAAAATTGTCCACGGAATGGCGTAAACGACGTTCAAATAAGAGCTCATTTCACTGGAGGCAATGATATGAGGAAAATCGGCGTTGGTTTGCGCTACGATAGTCTTGGCTTTTTCGACCGCGTTATAGGAGTTGTCATCGAGAAGCCCCACCAGCTGCGTTCCTTCGGGCATGGAGCGCCCCAGCTCACCCAAGTCCGGCATCTCCGAGATGCAGGGGCCGCACCACGTCGCCCAGATGTTGATCATCGTGAGTTTCTTCCCGGCAAAAATGGAGTTGGTGACGGTCTCGCCTTCCAAAGTCTGGGAAGAAAACGCGGGGAAAACACCCGCGGCCTCCACTGTACAGCACATCCCAAAAATCAAAAGAACGGCGGCGATCCCTGTGAAAATTTTCTTCAACGTACACACACTCCTTTCAAAATTCAAGATATTCGATTCTCAAGTGGTATTCTTTGAGCTTTTCGGATTCAAAAACAACAAAGCACACGCCGCCAAAAACACAAACTTTTTCATCGATATCTTTCCTCAATCATATATTTCGGTAAAGCCGGAGTTGCCCATTATTTTCTGTGGATGTCAGCGTGGGGAGCCAAAGCCCCCCACAGTCAAACCGACAAACTAATAGTCGTAATAGTAGTACGGGTACGGCGGAGGAACGGGCACGTACCTCGGCGCGGGCTCGTACGGAACACGGGGAGCTGGGCGCACGTACGCGGGCGCGGGGTATACCGGTGCGGGGCGCGCGGGTTTCACGGGCTCGTACACGACTTTGGGTTCATAAATGGTTTTTGGCTCATAAACCGTCTTGGGCTCATAAACCGTTCTTGGCTCGTAAACGACCTTTTGCTCGTAAAGAACTCTCGGCGCGGGCTGAGGATAGTAGGGCGGCGGGACGTACCAATAATTTGCCGCCGCCGTGCCCGCCGCGCAGAGAAACGCGGTGACGGTCAACGCGGCAACCGACAAAACTTTCTTTCCCATTGCTCTCTTCATCATTGCCTTCTTCACCATCTCACATACCTCCCTTTTCAAATTTTCAATAGATTTCCCCTCGGAAACGCCTTCCGAAAACGGACGGCAGCCAGCCCAGCAACTTTTGATACTCACCTTCTTTCTATCCAATGAGACCACGGGCCGGGTCTTTCGCCCGGGCTCAACGCCCCACAGCGATCAATTCCAGGCAGCGATGCTGGACCGCCAGCAAGGGAGCTGCCCGAACGCGCCCCGTCACCGTGTAAAGTTCTCCATCCCAGGTCCCGTCGAGAATCTCGACGCCTTTGATCATCCCTTCGACCTCCTGCCGCACGAAGTCGTCGGCCATGAAGTTGTCCAGGGTCGTGCGGCTGTCTATCTGAACGCCCTTCAGGGTCTCCAGGAGGTTCCGCTGAAGATCGACGATGGCCCCGCGCCGGGCCAGTGCTTTCCCTTGAGGGCGGCCAATGAAGTTTTTAGGCGCGACCCCCACCCCCGAGGTCTCAATGTAGTCCTTCCCCAAATGGGTGATGGGGCGTTCTTTCTCCACCTCCGCCGCCGAAGCGGCCATTGCCCCGCCGGAAAGACCCAGGGCGAAAGCGAGGGCAAAAAGCGACACCGTCAAAAAACTCCGTAACTGTTTCATCTCCATCTACCTCCTACCTCCAATAGAATTTTTCTATTTGATCTTCTTCCGCTCGTTCAGGGCGGGCTGAAAGCCGGGGTTGATCCGGAGCGCGTAGTCGAGCCACTCGGCGGCCTCCGGCTTTCTCAAGCGCCGCGCGATCCTCCCCGCGTGGTAAGCCGCCAGGTAGTCGTCGGGGTATGTGTTGGCAAGTTCCACGTACTTGTCGTAAGCCTTTTGGGTGTTGCCGAGGGAGGCGGCGCTGATGTGGTTCACCCGCAGCACATTGGCCGAGCCGGGGTCGAGGCCGTAAGACGCGACGACCTTCGCGGGGTTGGTCTCGGTGCTGGGGTCGAAAGCCGGCTGTTGCCGCGGCTGTGGGGCCGGGCGCGAGGGCGGAGAGGGCTGGACGGGCGGCGCCAGCCTCGGGGAAACTGGTGTCGAGGGTGCCGGGGGCGCTTGGGGCTCCGGGGCTTCCGGCTCACGAGGGGGCTGTGCCGGAGGAAAATCCGCGGGGGGCCGATTTTCGCCGTTTCCCCAAATTATGTCGGCGGTATCGTCATAAGCCCGTCTTGCCGGACGCTTAGAGGGCAGCTTCTTCTCGAGTTTTTTTGACTCGGCGGAGTTGATGGGCTCGATCTTGTCCCCCCGCTGGACGATGGGCTTGCTGGGGGCCGCCAGGCCGCAGACGCTGTGCCGCGTGTCCACGCTGAGGACCTTCAGCACGGCCAGAGGGATTTTCATCTTGCCGATGACATTGTCGCGCATGTCGAGAATATCTTTTCCCTCCGCGTACACGAGGAAAAGGTCTCCCTCTTTGACTCCCGACGTCGCCCCCAGGCTGATGACGTACTCCTTCTCCTGGGCGGAGAGCACATGGGAGAACTCGCCCCCCAGCTCCTCCCGTATTTTGTGCGCCAGGCGGCGTATGGCGTCGAAGAGGGCCCGGGCGTTGAGTCCGCCAAATTCTCTTTCCCAATGGCTGAACCACGGGGTGCGAAGATTACTCCATGCTTCGGAGGAGTTTCCCTGTTCCGCAAAGCTCAGGATGATCTCGCCGGTTTCCGCGTCCACAACTCGCATATGGATGGTCGCCGTCGCTTTACTGCTGCCCGGATTGAACCCAATGGGAGGAAAGGAAGGGAGCCTGATCGACGTGCCTTCTTTTACACTGTGATATTCCGTGACCGAACCGAGAAGCATGTACTGGCAGCCCGCCAGCAGCCCAACTCGCGCCGCCGTGCTAGGATCCACCAGGCCGGACCTGCCGATTCTGATTTCTTTGCCAATCTCCAGGATTCGCTGACGTTCGACCAGGGCGATAGATTCCGAGCCAGCCAGATAGCTCGTGAAGCCATCCGCTATGGAGTCGGCCTGCAGGTCCGACACCTCGTGAACCTTGCTGAAGAAGGGCGCCACGCCGAGTATGACGATATCCCCGTCCGCAGCCCGGGCCGCCGACAGAGGCCAGAAGAAAAATGCCACCATAAAAATCATGAAAATCGCATTAGAAGATTTTTGCCAACTCAAACTTTTCGATGTCCTCACCGAAAAAACCTCCCTGACTATTTATTGCGTCATGCGATCCACAGCCAGCAGAGCCGCCGCCTCTATGGCCAGTTCAACCGCTTCGTCGGAGGTGTACCCCCCCGCGCCCTTGCCCTGAACCGCGTCGGAGTAGACCACCGTGCTGCCGGACACCGCCCTTACGGCCACGGAAGCTGTTCCGGTGTAGAGGTCGATCTCGTTGACCACCGATCGTCCGGCTTGGGCGTTGATTGTGATCGTTGTTCCGACCTGATACTGAGAATTGATCCTGATGAGGGCGTCCACGTCTCCGTCCAACGCTGCCATGGCCGCCTTGCTTCGCCGTATGGCCGTCAGCGTTTGAGGGTCCGCGATCTTGTAGCCCTTGGCAGTCAGGCGCTGAGAAACCAGGGCGGCCACCAAGGCGTTGTGCTGTTCCGACACGCCCTTCACCAGCACGGCGATGGACCCCTTCTTGGGCAGGGGAGCAGGGCGGAACGCTCCTCCCGGGGGTTCACGCGGCGGCTTGGGGATCTTACCCAGCGCCGCGGCGCTTTCCGCCGTGAAAAAGGCGGCGCCCGCCCAAAGGACGGCCAACACCGACAAGGCCAGTCTCGAAACCCGCGAACGAATCATTAGGTACCTCCTTATAGACGCTGTTATTTATTTGCTGTACTTGCTTTACCCTCGACGCTCCGG
>JAISWV010000116.1 GCA_031270755.1 Synergistaceae bacterium | reverse complement strand
GACTTCGGGTTTTGATACACGGCATAGGCAAACGCCCTGACGTAAGACCGCAGGTTCGGAAATTCCACCACTTCGTCGACAAAGCCCATCTTGGCGCAGAAGGCCGGTTTTGCTTTGTCCGTGTACTCTTGGATCAGCTGGTTCATCTTGTCGATGACGGGCTGAAGGTCCTTGCCCGCCTTCTGTTCCTTTGCCAGCCGCCTCGAGTACATGGCCGCGGCGGCGGTTTCGCCGTTCATGACGTTGATCTCCGTCGTGGCGGTTCCCAGGGAGAAGGCGTTGGTATTGTTGCCCTGGGGGCCTCCCAGCACGTAGTGAGCCGCTGCCGTCCCCTTTCGCAGCGTGATCTCGATCTGAGGCACGCCGGAGGTCTCGATGGAGTAGATCAAAGACTGCCCCAGCCCCAGCAGCTCCGCGCGCTCCGCCTCGTCGCCCACGTCGATGCCCGTGGTGTCCTGAATCCAGACGATCGGGATGCGGTCCCTGCCGCAAAGGGTGACGAACTCGTTCATCTTCACCAGGCCCTGACGGTACAGCTTGCCCCCGATGCCGGTGGCGTTCTGCCTGTACTCGGGGTAGTTCGCGAGAATTCCCTGAGCGTTGGCGACAACCCCCAGCAGAAGCCCGTCCGCCTTCACCAGTCCGGTCACCATTTCGGGCCCGTACCCCTTCTTGTACTCCAAGATTTCGCTGCCGTCGAAGATACGTCCGATGACTTCGTAAATGTTGTAGCCGCGCTTGGGGTTCATGGGCACGATGCTGTAGAGGTCGTTCGGGTCATAAAGAGGGTCTTTCGGCTGATCGACGCGGAAGAACTCCGGGTCGTAGGCCGGAATTTGACTCATGTACTTTTTGATCGCCTCCAGCACACCCATTTCCTCCGTGTAGACCTCGCGGAAGAAGCCGGTTTCGTTGAAGTGTATTCTCACCGTCCCGGGGGGATCCGCCTTCAGGCTCTTTTCGATCTCGATCAGCTGTAAAGCGCCCTCCATGTCCACGTAGCCCTTGGGGTTCATTCCCCCGAGGATGCCGGCCCCGCCTACCGCCATGTTCGCCTTGCTGTGGGCCAGCAAAATGGTGGGGCTGATGCTGTGGTAGCCGCCGCCGGCGGGGTTGGTGCCATAAATGCCGACGATGACGGGAATACCGAGCTGCTCCAACTCCGCGTTGCGGAAAAAGGGCGTGCCTCCTCCCCGTCGGTTGGGGTAGACCTTCTCCTGCTCGCTCAGCTTGACGCCGCTGCAGTTGAGGACGTAAACCAGGGGAATACGGAGAATTTTCGCCGTATCGGAAGCGCGGATCAGGTTTTCCGCCTGACCCGGCACCCACGCGCCCGCCAGTTTTTTGTTGTCCGAGGCGACGACCACCGCCCATTTTCCGCTGACGCGCCCCAGTCCCTTGACGATGCCGGTGGAACCCTCCGCCGTGTTGTTCTCCGGGTCGAAGAGGCTGTTTAGGGGGCACCAAGTTCCTTCCTCGACAAGAGCCTGGATTCGCTGCATTGCCGTCATCTGCCCGTCCGCGTTCAGGGATTCGTCACTTCTCCCCCCAGATTGCATCGTGGCCGCCTGCTCACGGATTTCCCGCTCCACTTTTTTCAGGGCGGCTTCGTTCTCCGCGTTCGCCGAGGCCAAGGGCCTACCGGCCTTTTGCATATTTTGAAAATAGGTTGGCATAGAATATTCTGCCATTGCCACTCACCTCTTGATCTTACTTTTTAATCTTCATTGGGCAGCATGTACTGCCGCACGATCTCGGCCAGCCGGAGCTGTCCCGCCTCCGCGAGGGTCCTCGCTCTTGCCTCGGCGTGGTGAGGCTCCGCGCGGCGCAACGCAGCCAACAAGCGGGACAGAGCATAGTCGGAAGGCGTGTCCACATCGAGCAACACTCCGGAGTCCGGAACTTCAATGTACTCCGCCGGGCCACAGGCAGCGAGCGCCTCGCGTAAAGTCCCTTCTGGGTGTCCGAGAATTTTCGGAACGACGCGGGCATTCAGTAACACCGGGTGCCCGGACGAGCCAAAATGTGTGGGAACGATGACCTGCGCCTCACTCTTTAACAGACGTAGAAGTGTTTCGCGCGTGAAAAGCGGAGTGTCGGCCGGAGTGAAGAAAATGCGTTCAGCTCTATACTGCGCTTCTGAAAGGCCTAGGCACGCGGAAACAAACATTGGGGTCGAGGCGTAAGAGGCGTTATGGACGTATTCGACGCCCGATCCAAGAGCGGTCTTCAGACGTTCGGCCTCTCGTCCCGTCACGACAACGATGCTTTCCGCTCCAACAGAGCGCAACGTCGAGACAATCGTCCCAACAACCGTGTTACCGCAAAAAGGCAGTAACGGCTTAAACTCTCCCATTCGGGACGACAGACCCGCTGCGACTATGACAGCCCCGATTCTCTCCGTGTCCACCAGCTTCATCACTCCATGAGTCAACTTCACAATAATCAATTCAGGACTTGCAGGTTAAGAAAAAGCGGACGCTTCTTCAATTCCTTCGCTATACTGCTTCGATGAAGACATTCATTGTCCCGCCGCACATCATACCGTCGTCTTCGGCGGAGTCGGTCATATCGACGGTTTTGAAAAGATATTCGTCGCTTTGGATAACCTCGCGCGTCCCGTGCCACGTCTGCCTCGGCACAGCCACCACCGATGCTTCCTACGGCGACGCCGTCGGCGAGTACCACTATTTTAGCGCCAGTTTACCGCGGATGTGTACGGCGACAAGCGAGCACAGACTGCACTAATACCATGGCTCCTGTGATGGAGACGCTAAAAACAACATAAGCAGGGACATAGCTTCCGGTTGCGTCCGCGATGATTCCAACAAGAGGACCGG
>JAISWV010000044.1 GCA_031270755.1 Synergistaceae bacterium | reverse complement strand
AACGACGCCGACGATACCGGAAACCAAAATGCCCATGAGGAGCGGCTGCATTTCCGTGGCCCACATGATGGCGACACCGAAGGCGGAGGCGATACCGCCTATGGGAGGAGCCAGCAAATGGGCGGCGGAAATCCCGACGCCGACCGTGACAAAGGGAGTGACTATCAGGTCCACCGGAGTGGTTTTGGAGACCAATTTACCGGCGAACACCGCGATCAAGGTGATGAAGTACACCGCCAGCGGCCCGCCGGAGCCCCCTAAACTATTGGCGGCCTGCCCTACCGCCACCAGGGAATAGAGCACGAAGGACGGGGCTTTCAACGCGAAGCCAACGGAAAGCGCCATAGCTGCGCCGGTGCCGGCGGTGGCAAAGCCGCCTATTTGATTGAGAAAAGGGATGCCGAGCTGAGTGCCTAACGTGTTGACAATCGTCCCTATAAGCAGCGAGGCGAAAAGGCCGTGGGCCATAGCCCCCAAGGCGTCGATCCCTATTCGATGCCAGGTGAACACGATGCCTTGTTTTTTTAAAAACGCCGAGAGCGGCGCGGCGGTGTCGAAAAACCATTTTTCCACAATATCGCTTCCTTTAGGAAAGCCCGGCCTCGCCTGGAGACAATCCAACATGGCTGCTTTCCAAATTTTCAACAATTTTTTCATCTGAGGTTTTTAAAGATTCAGCGTTCCATCGAGGCCACCGTTTCCACATGGACGGTTTGGGGGAACATGTCGAAGGCTCGGAGGAATTTCAGGCGATAACCGCCCTCACCGAGAATTTTTGCGTCCCGCGCCAGGGTTGCGGGGTTGCAGGAAACGTAGAGGACGTTCTTGGGCCCGAACTCCAGAATTTTGTTCAGCACGGCGCGCTCGCAGCCGCTTCGGGGCGGGTCCAGCACGATCACGTCGTATCCTCCCGGCAGGTCCGTCATGACGTCTTCCGCCCTGCCCTTCAAGCTTCGGACGTTGGCGATACCGTTGTCCCTCATGTTCCGCTCCATCAAGCCCACGGCGCTGCCCCACTCCTCCACCGCGGTGACCGAGTCCGCCTTCGCCAAATAACAGGTCAGAGAGCCCACGCCGCTGTAAAGCTCCAGGACGTTTTGCCCCTCTGCCAGTTCCCCGGCGCAGCGATAAAGCTGGGCCGCCTGCTCGGTGTTGACCTGAAAAAACGACGACGTGTCGTAGCGAAGCGTCCAATCGTCGAGGCGTTCGCCGATAAGACCGTCTCCTTTGAGCGGCTCGGTCCGGTCCCCGAGGATGACGTTACCGGGCCGCGAGTTGTGATTCAGCGTCAGGGTCGTGACCCGCGAGTTCACGGCCTCCACCGCTTTTTTCAAGGGCAGGTACAGCCCGACGATGCTCTTCACGTTGCGGGAGCTCAACCGGCCGTTGACCACGAGAGAGACCAGGGCCTCTCCCGTACGGAGTCCCGCCCTTAGCAGTACGTGACGCAAAGCCCCTTTGTGCTCCCGTTCGTCGTAGACGTCGAGCTCCAGCCCCGGCAGCTCCTTCTGAATTGCGGCGAAGAGTCGGTCGATGGGAGCGGCGTTCACGGGGCACGCCTCCAATCGTACCAAGCGGTGACTGTCCGCTTCGTAAAAGCCCGCCACGGGTTTGCCCCTGATCTTTCGGACAGGAAACGAGGCCTTGTTGCGATATCCCCATTGCTGCGGGCTGGGCACGCACTCCAGATCGGGAAGACCTCGGAGGTCGAACCCTCCGAGACGCGACAAAGCGTCTTTCACGATGAGGGCCTTGATTTCCAGCTGCATCCGATAAGAAGCGTGCTGAAGCTGGCAGCCTCCGCAGGTCCCAAAAACGGGGCAGCGCGGCACGACTCTGCGCTCGTTGGCTTCCTTCACACGAACGAGCCGGGCAAAGGCGAAGTCCTTCTTGCGGCTGACGACCTCCGCCTCCACCACCTCTCCCGGCAAAGCCCCTTCCACGAACACGACGCCCTGGGCGGTGCGCGCAATACCGCTGCCGTCGCTGGATATTTTTTCTATTGTCAGTTCGATCGGCTCGGTCAGTTTCATCAACTCCAGTTTCGTCAACCCGGCGACTCGTTTTTGAACTCCAATATTTGACGTTATGGCCAATATTATGGTCGGTATTATCTCATACGCGCTTGTAAATTTTCAAACAAATGTTCCTGCGCCTATGGTAAAATGAAAAGGTTGGTATTGAGAAGGGGGAATTGTATCATGCCTATGCAGATAGGTCTCGACGAACTGCTTTCCATGCTTTTGGCTCGAGTGGACGGCATGGCCATGGATGGCGAAAACCAAAAAAGCCGCTTCAACATCATGTTCCGCATTCTTTACAAAAAAGGCCTCTTTTCCGACCAAGACGTCCTCGACTCCATCAGGGAAGAACATCGGATTTTGAAAGGACTGGGAGTGATCGAAGAACTTCCCTCGAACGAAGTGATGGAAAACGTCGCCAGAGACCTTTTGCTCTGGATCAAAGGTGACGTGACGGCCCTCAAGAAAACGATGGAGGAGTACGAAAAACGCGTGTCCGACGCCGTGGCGAGGCAGCAGAAACCGAAAATCGACGTGGCCCCCGCGGCGGTTTTGGGGCAGCTGGACCGACTGGGGGCACAGCAGCAAGGCGGGAAAAAAATCATCCTCTGAAAAAATCCCGAGCTCCAAATTTTGCCAAGACAGCGGCTTTGATGCGTCACACGTTGAACAGCGTACTCGATATCTGGAAAAAAGTGGCAAGCCACGGATTTTACGTGGCGTTGTTGGATTTTGCTTTCTTGGCGTTCGCAGCCTATTTGGGTTACGCCATCCGGCTCACCCTCTTCATTCCGCGGGTCAACCTCGTGGACCTGGTGTGCGTGACCTTCGTCTTTTCGTCGTCGACGGTCTTTATCTTCTTCATCGGCGGACAATACGGCACTCTTTGGACTCATGCCGGCATGGAGGACTACGTTCGTTTCGCGCATCTTTACATCTTGAGCTCTCTTCTGTTCGTGGTTCTGAGCTCCGTGTGGCGCTTCGCCCTTCTGCCTCGGACCTCGCTGGCGATCATGCTTTTTGCCGGCATGATCTTTTGCGGGGGGCTGCGGATCTCCTGGAGGCTGACGCATCTGCCCCTTTCCACCATGGAGACCCGGCAAGACACACTCATCGTCGGAGCGGGAGATACGGGTGTCCTTTTGGCGCGCGACCTGCTCCGCAATCGAGGGGAGCTGTCGCTTCGCGGTTTTGTGGACGACGACCCCCAAAAAGAGGGAAAACACATTGCCGGCCTGGCTGTGCTTGGAGAAAGCAAGGATTTGCCCGACCTGATACGTGAACATCGTATCAAAGTCGTTTTAGTGGCCATTCCGTCGGCCAACAGCCGCAAAATACGCGCACTTTACGACACATTGGCCCCCTTGGGGGTGAGCGTGCGCGTGCTCCCCAGCCTCCGAGAGCTGGCGGGGGGGAACATCTCCGTCAACCGCCTGCGCCACATTCGCCTGGAGGACCTTTTGGGACGAGAGCCCGTGCAGATCGACGTACACAAGGTCGCCGCCTACCTGAAAGGACGCTGTGTTCTGGTCACCGGCGGGGGAGGCTCCATCGGCAGCGAAATCGTCCATCAAGTTCTGCAGAACGCCCCCAAAGAAATTATCCTATTGGGCCACGGAGAGCAGTCCATTTACCTGTTGCTGGAATCCCTTCAAAAATCTCACGCTCCCTCTCTGCGTCAGCGTGTCCTCTTGCACCCCGTCATCGCCGATGTGGCGGACGAGGGGGCCATGAGAGAGGTCTTCCGGCGTTGGCGTCCCCAGGTG
>JAISWV010000040.1 GCA_031270755.1 Synergistaceae bacterium | reverse complement strand
CAGGCGGTACAGGACTTCGTCGAAATTCGGCCACCAGAAATTCATCCGCCACGCCTGCCCTTCCGTGGGGTCCGCGGGGATATCCAGGGTGTCATACGCCGCGTAAAGGGACGGCCCCGCATAGCTCGACCCCCCGTTGCCGTCGACGTATTCCCAGCTCATGCCGGCCCCCAGACGCACTCCCCCAAGATGGAAGGTGTAGTTGCCCCCCGCGGCATAACGCTCCCAGTTTCGACTTCCGCTGTCGGCGTTTATTTTCCACTTCTGCGCCGCCAGCGTCAGCTCCCATGCGCTCAGGGGCTCAGGGGCGGCCAGATAGGTCACGTCCAGACCCCACTGCTCCCCCAGGTGGATGACGCCCCTGAGAGAATCCATCTCCCCGAAAACGCCTCGGGCCGTTCCCTTCAGGGACAGCCAGCGGTAAGGGTTCAGGTTGGTCGTGTACCCCGACAGCCCCACCTCCAGTTCGGGGCGTCTGCGGACGTCGAACACGAGAACCACGCCATCCGCGCCGTCCGCGCGCTCGAGGTGGTAGTCCACCGTCGAAATATCCGAAGAGGACATCAGGTGTTCCATACTTTTGGCTACCTCTTCCCTGTTCAGAGGTTTTCCCACCCAGCGCAGAAACTGTCGCCGCAATTGTTCGCCTATGGACTGCGGAAGCCCGAGCACACGCACGTCCACCAGAACGGACGTGGAAAGCGGCAACGGGTTTCCGGAAACCGGGTTCGGGACGCTGTCCGACAGAGCCCTGATTTTATCGATATTAGCAAGCGCGATATCCCTGCCGCGACGGATAATCGTTCCCGCCGAACCACTCTCCAAAAAAGAAAATTCCTGAACCGCCGGGACCAGAACGAGATCCGCATTTTGGCTCTCCTCTGTGGTGGTGCGCCGCATCAGCACTGTCAGGGACTGGTCGAGTACGTCGATAAACGTGTTAAGGGGACGTTCCTTCGACGGAATATCTGAGACGTCGACGCCAAGAATCGGGACGCCGGGAAAAAGATCCCGGGCCGTATTGACCGGCAAATTGGAAACCAGCCCCCCATCGACCAGCATACGCCCGTTGATCTCCCAGGGGTCGAAAAGGGCGGGGATCGACATCGACGCCCGCATGGCGGAAGGCAGGCTGCCCGAGCGCAGAACCACCTTCTCCCCCGTGTTGATGTCCGTGGCGATGGCCGCGTAGGGAATGGGAAGCTCGCTGAAATCCGTCACGTCGACGTTCTGCATCAGCTGGCTGTAATATTGAAAGAGCTTGTCGCCCGCCAGTATTCCCAGCGGCCCGGACTGTCTGCCCTTCTTTTTGTAGGTCAGGGCCGAGATGGTGTTCATCTTGGCTCCCCGGTCGTCGCCGGTGAAGACGAACATCGGCCCCGTGTTTTCCGAGAACAGGGCGGGAAGGTCCAGAGCGGAGATAATTTCGTGCAGTTCTCCGGCTTTGTAGCCGCTGGCGCTGAGGGCCCCTATCAGGGAGCCGATGCTGGTCCCCACGATGCCGACAACGGGGATTCCCTGTTCCTCGAGAACCTCGACGACGCCAACATGCGCAAAACCGCGCGTGCCTCCGCCCGAGAGCACCAGCACAATACCCCCCTCAGCGGCAAACACAGGCGGCAAAAACAGCAGAAGCAATACACATAAAATTTTCCTCACGCATATCCCTCCATCCCCAACAAACCGGCCAAAAAATAAAGCGGCAGTCCAAAAGCACCACCGCCACATCGTCGTCAATATCCTCCGTCCCGTTCACCGGTGATCGTCCAAATTCGCGTTTCTCCATCGGGACATCTTCCCGGCCGCGATCCTCCTACCCGACCACATTGAAAGACAGGACGAGATAAAGCGTACCTCCAGGCTGCACCCCGAAAGGCAGGGTAAAACATTTGATACCCGGAGCCTGATTGGGCACGTTTCGTATGTTTTCCACCGCCAAAAGCTGGGGAGGGGTGACGTCCACGCCGGGCAGCGCGGCCTGAATCAGAGCGCGCCCGCTGACCATATTGGAAAGTTCTCCAACGACGCTCATCGCCACGGGATCTCCCTGGACAGGCTGGATCATTCCCCCCGACATCGCCGTGACGGCGGCCCTGAAGCCCGCCGCATCCAACATGATAATCGCCGTTCCCTGCACACCGCTGCCTACAATGCCTATCAGAGAAGCAGCGCATACATTGCCAACTTTGACTCCCTGAGAGACCTGGGCTTTGTTCAGCGTTACCTCCAGTCCAACCTCACGCCCCACAGAGATCAGCGATGAACCGAACATATTGACAAGAACAGCGAGTTTGTCCATATTGCCCATATTATGACTACTCCCTTCCTGCCCGTCATGCACTCCCCGAAGTTGACGGCAGTCCCCTTTGAAGTTTTAATTGAAGCATAATACAGCAGGCCCGTTAAAGCCGTTTCACTGCCGTGAAAGCTTTTCGACGCCCCGAAGGGCTATCGCCCATGCCGCCATATCATCCAGGATTCTTGGCGGAAGCCTCAGACATCGGGGTAGCAGCCTCTGCCACGGAGCAGGAGAATGCCTGCGCCAGTAAAGGTCTCTTGCCGCAAGCGTCGTACCTCTTTCGTCCACTAAAAGTACCCTTATGCCGAGCCGCGCAAGCTGTTCCTCCGTTTTTGCACTTCCCGTACCATTGCCCAGTACGACACATTCTATCCTCTCCCCCTCGGGGACATCGGACACACGCTCGTACGTCCACCGGCCAACTTCCTCTGCCCATTTCGAAGAGGGAAGGGCAAACGCCGCCATAAAAAAAGAAAAATCCCCTGCCGGAAGCATCCCCGAAAGGAGCAGATTTCCCCCTTCAGGAACAAGGGCCCAGCCCATTTTATCGCGTCCCGGGTCCAGTCCGAGAATCACCGGAGCTTCTCCTCATCGACGGATTTCCAGCGATCCAAAAGCCACATCCACTGATCCGGGTATTTCCCAACCCAATCACCCAATATATTATTGCACATCCGCAGCGACTTTACCATATTTGTCCCAAAAGGTTCGCCGTCTTCGTCAGAAAGGTCACTCAATATTTTCTGCACCTGAATCGTGTGACGATATCCATCGGGATGACGCAGCGTCATCATTGGAACAACGGGCGCGCCAAACCTTTGGTACATTTTGACGATCCCGGTCGCCGTACTCGCAGGCAGTCCCAAAAAGGGAACGGGCACCCCTTCTCCGCGGGCATCCAGGTCCTGCAGAAAAAATAAAATTCCCCCCTCGCCCGGCACCCGAAAGGCCTTTCTCAGAGCAAACCCTCTGCTGGAGACAAGGTTCATTCCCGCTGTTTCTGTTCGCTCCCGTGCGATGAAGTCCTCCACGCCCCCCCTGTTCCTTTGCGGCGTGTAAATGGGGGTTACGCGGTATCCTTCGGCCGCCAGCCGGGCTCCCGCCAGCTCCCAGTTTCCGATATGGGCCGTCATCCCCAGCACGCCTCTGCCCCGTGCCAGTGCCCCGTCGAGGTATTCTTTCCCCTCGATCGAAACCAGCTCGCGCAGCCGCGGGAGAAGCTGTCTCATGCGGGCAAATTCGACCGCGGAACGCCCCATGCCGGCGTAGGAGTTCCGAACGATCGTTCGAGCCGGGGTAATTCCCACGCCAAGAGCCGCCACACAGTGCCGCTCCGCCCTGTCAACCCTGCGTTTGCTGAAAAACCACAGAAGGTTACCCATCAACGCCCCGAAAATCAGGGCCGTTCCATGCGGCAGAACTCTGACGAGGCGAATTGCAAGAGGCAGAAGATATTTCTCCGCCCAGGGCCCTCTTTTTTTCATGGACTCCCTTACAGTTTCCTATCTTTCCGAGAGTTCAAGAAGAACACCCCCGGTGGCCGCGGGGTGAATGAAGGCGATCTTTGCCCCCCCGGCCCCCATGCGCGGATTTTCATCGATCAGGCGGACGCCCTGCGCCTTCAGTTCGTCCAAAGCCCTTTGCAGGTCGGTCACGCGAATCGCCAGGTGGTGGATTCCCTCTCCCTTCTTCTCAATAAATTTCGCCACGGGGCTTTCGTCCGCTGTAGGCTCCAGTAACTCGATTTCCGAGTCCTTCAGGGGCAAAAATGCCGTCTTCACCTTTTGCTCGGCGACTTCTTCGACCCCCGTGCATCTGACCCCCAGGGTGGTTTCCCAAAATTTCAAAGCGCTTTCCAAGCTTTTTACCGCAACCCCGATATGATCGATCACTGTTGGATTCATCGATTATTCTCCCTTTTTTCGATTTTTTATGTTTCCCGAAAAGCCGTGTGAGGGAACTTCCGATTCAACGGGATTCCCGTGGATATTGTACGTGTAAGCGCCTCAGATTAGCAATGCGCAATCTGTACGGATGTCGGCTTTTCGTATTTCCGCCTCGGGTATTCCTGACCCAATGCCGTTTCAGGCGATCATGGGGTACAATAAACGAAGCCAGGGGACGGGGGTATGGGTATGGGTGTAAGCAGGAAGCCGGAGAG
>JAISWV010000399.1 GCA_031270755.1 Synergistaceae bacterium | reverse complement strand
GCCCTCCGGGTTCTCTATGACCTCTGCCGTCCCGTCCTGAGAGTTTTCGCCCCCAAGAAGTCCATTCTCGGGAGACTCGCTTCGGAGGGAGCCGTCTTTGGAATGCCGCAACGACGCCTCCAGGCCCAGTTTGAGCCCGGGCAGCACGGCCTCGGCATCCAAGCGACGGGAATCGTCGCTGGTTAAAACCGCCTCGTACCTGCTCCGCAGCCTCGACAGCATCGCTTCCAAACGTTCCGCGTTCACGCCGGGCGATTCGTCCCTGGCCTCGCCCAAAAGTTCATCCACCTGCTCGGAGATCAGTTCGATATCGACGCCCTTTTCCTGCAGCTCTCCCAGGTCTTCTTTGAGAGACGCCAACAGGTCCAGGACGGGCTTGGAAAAAAACAGGCCCATACCCTCCAGAGACAGGTTCGTCGTGTACTCTTTCAAAGTCGAATCCGGAAATTCGGGGGAAATGACGTCATTGTCTCTGTCGGTTTGTTCGGCGGCCTGGGTTGGGGAGGCAAGAAAAGACTCGAAGAAACCTCGGGCTTTTTTTTCGCCGGATTCCGCCTTCAGCTCGCTTGTCTGTCCCGACGGGCTTGGGGAAAATGAAAATATTTCTGTTTTTTGCATGTTTTGCATGCCCTGCATCCCGTTCACCTTCTCCATACACCGTTTTGCGGCCTTCAGGCCGTCCGGTCTTCAAGCCTTCAAGCCTTCAACGCCCCGCCATCATCTCCGTCAGCCTGGCCGCTTTCTGGGGGTTCATCTTCCCCAAAATGGACGCCCGAACGTCGGGGGGAAGTTTCTGCAAAAGCTCCACCGCCAATGGCTCTCTCACTTGCTCCACAATCTGAGCGGCGTTGCGGGGCGACATGTCCTGATAGGTCTTGACGACCTGATCGATCAACTTCTTTTCCGCGTCGGTGGAAGTTTCGTCCGGCTTTTCAGCGGCGGTTCGCTGAATAGAGGCCTCTTGCCGGGCCAGGCGCTCTGAACGCATCCCCAGATCGTCAGAGGCCGTTTCCACCGCCGACTCGCGAACGCTCAAATCGCGCTCCCGGTCATTCAGCCGTTGTTGCCACTCTTCCAGCTCGTACGCGCGCCGCTGGGCCACCGTCAAGGTATATTGTTCCGGGATCTTGAAAAATTTGGAAATAGGCTGCCCGATATATGGAATTTGAGGAACGATGCTCCACATCAAAGGGCGGGCGTCCCACATCCCGCTGAAGTGCAGCCCCGCCCCCACCCCGGCGGCCAGCAGCAACAAAGGGAAAAGTAAACGTCCCTTGCCGCGTTTTTTCCTTTTTTTCGCGTTCCTTGCGGGCGCCGTGATTTGCGAATTATCCCCGGCGCCTTCTTCCGGCCTCTCCGGCCTCCTGGATCTGTCGTCTCTCCGTTCTTCGGCCATCTATTCTTCCTCTCGATAACGGTGGTACAGGGCCATCACGTTGTTGACGTAACGCGACGTCCCGGGATACGGTGAACCTCCCGCGGCGTCCACCCGGGAAGGACCGGCGTTGTACGCCGCCAAGGCCATTTCCACATCTCCTTCATATTTATCGGTCAATTGGGCCAGATATTTTACCCCGCCCTCTATATTCTGTTCCGGGTCGAATGCGTCCTCCACCCCCAGCATGGCCGCCGTGCGCGGCATGAGCTGCATCAACCCCCTGGCGCCTTTGCTGGAGACGGCGTCGGCCCTCCAGCCCGACTCGACTTGGATGACGGCGCGGATCAACTCCTCGTCGATGTTGTACTCCTCGGCAAAACGGGAGACGTGTCGTCTCAGATCGTCCACGGCCTCTTGAGCGGTCGTTTCCTTTGGCGCGTTCCGAGAAGCGCCAGGGACATAGAGAGCGGGAGGGCTCGGCTCTTCCGTTTTTGCCTGGGCGGTGTCCAGCAGCTCGACAAAACGATTTTTCGGCGTCTTGGCCGGGCGTTGAGACTGGAATTGAGGCTCGAACTGCAGGCCGCACCTCCGGGAGATCTCCTCGATGCGGTCCAGAACTTTGTCGATGGAGGTCAGGTTGGGTTTCATTCCGTGCTTCCCCCTTTCGCGGTTCCGGATAAGCCGGTTCCGGATGAGCCGGTTCCGGTTGCAAAACGAGCGTACCGCGTCACGGCGATGTCGTCCAGCTCCAGCTGCTCCACGTCGAAAAAGGCCTTGCGCGCGTCCGTTTTGAGGCGATCCACATACCCTTCCATGACGCGCACGTCGCGATGCCGCTCCAGCAAGCGATTTTCCGTGCCGGCGATTCTGCGCCGCACGTCGTTCAAGTTTTCTTTGCCCTCGTCGAGATGTTTCTCGATGACCTCGATACATTGTCTTTGGAACCAGATCTCCTGACGGGAAACCATTCTCTCGCCGCCGCCGGAGAAATCCTCTATCGCTTGCGTTTTTTCGCTTTTCAGGGAGTCGAGCCGGTGCAGAACGGCGTCTTCCTCCCGGCGTTCCTCCGCCAGCACGATCTGCTCCGCCTGACGGTCGTTTTCACGTAGTTTCAATATGCGGCTGAACCTTTGAATGCGCTGTTCCATACACAAAGCCTCCATTAAAACTCAGGGGGGCGGAGCTGATGAAGAAACTAAGCGACTCACGCGGCTCGTTCCTCGCCGGTTCGCTGCTTATCGTTCGCCCAAAGGCGGGCGGCCCCTCGAAACTCCCCGGATACTTCCGATACTCCATTAACTTTCCGGCGCCAGAGAAACGACCTGGGCCACGGTATTTTCAAACGAGGAAGACTCTTCCACTTTTTGCATCAAAAACGCGCGGACGGCGTCGAGATGCTTCAGAGCCCAATCCACACGGGGGTTGGCCCCGGTTTTGTACGCGCCGATGTTGATCAAGTCCTCCGACTCCGCGTAGGTGGCCAAGAGGTCCTTGACGCGGCCGGCGGCGGCCAGGTGCTCGGGGGAAACGACGGCCGGCATGACGCGGCTGACGCTTTCCAAAACGCTGACGGAGGGATAGAAGTTTCGGGCGGCGATTCTCCGGGACAAAACGATGTGGCCGTCCAAAACACCCCGCACCGTGTCCGCCACGGGCTCGTTCATGTCGTCCCCCTCCACCAGAACCGTGTAGACGCCGGTGATGCTGCCCCGCTCTCCGGCTCCGGCCCTCTCCAGGAGCTGGGGCAAAAATTCGAAAACCGAGGGCGTGTAGCCCCGAGTCGCCGGGGGCTCGCCTATGGCCAAGCCGATCTCCCGCTGAGCTCGGGCCACCCGGGTTACGGAGTCCATCATGAGGAGGACGTTTTTGCCCTGGTCCCGAAAAAACTCCGCCACGGCCGTCGCCGTCAAGGCGGCTTTCAGGCGGATCAGCGGAGGTTGATCCGAGGTGGCGATGACGATGACGGACCGTTTGAGCCCCTCTTCGCCCAGATCGCGCTCGATGAACTCCCGCACCTCGCGCCCCCGCTCGCCCACCAGGGAGATCACGTTGACGTCGGCGGTGGTGTAGCGCGCCATCATGCCCAACAAGGTGCTTTTGCCCACCCCGGAACCCGCGAATATCCCTATGCGCTGTCCCGTACCCAGAGACAAAAGCCCGTCGATGACCTTCACTCCCACGGAAAGAGGGTGTTCCACCATCTGCCGCCGCAGAGGATGGGGAGGGTTCGCGTGCAGGGGGTAGAAATCCGTGGCCGCAAGCGGCCCTTTGTCGTCCATAGGCTCCCCCAGTCCGTCGAGAACGCGCCCCAGCAGTCCCTTTCCCACGGCGACGCCCAAGGGGCGGTCCGTGGAGCTCACGTCGCACCCGGGCCCCACCTCCCGCAGGTCGCCCAAGGGCATCAGCAACACCCGGTCGCCTTTGAACCCCACGACCTCCGCGTCCAAACCGTGGGAGGCGTCCCGAAAAGAAATTCTGCACAGGTCTCCCACCCGCACGTCGGGCCCCTGGGATTCGGCCACCAGCCCCACCACCTGCACCACGCGGCCGTTGATCTTGATCAGCTGCAGCTGCGCCAGGTCCGGCTCCAAAATCGAAAAGAGGTCCATATAGTGAATCAAGATAAAAAGCCTAAAGTTAGAATAGCTAAAAACAAGTAAATTGCAGCATTCAGCATTTTCCAACGCCTCGTTTTTTAAGCTGAACGACTATGTCATACATCTTGCGTCTCCGGTTTCTCACCCGCCGCTTGCGGTTCTTGAGCGTGCGGTTCTTGCGCTTGCGGAGCCTTTCCCAACTGCTGGAAAAGTTTTTCGACGACCATCCCGATCTGCTCCAGCTGAGTCCGCCAGCGGGCGTCATAGACCCCCAAATTCGTCTCCACGATGCAGCTGCCCTTGTCCACGTTGGCGTCGGGCTTCAGCTCCAGGTGCTTGGCGCCTCTCAAAACGTCCCCGAACTCCCCCTGGAGGCTGTCCTGCAAAATCTCCATATCCTGGGGGGAGGCGTATATCAGAATATGGTTCTTATCGCTCACCCGCGACAAAACGTCCGACAAGACCTTCACCACCGCATCGGGAGCGAGGCTCGTCTCGCGCTGGAGCATTTTTTTCAGCATCTCCTGCCAAAGCCGAATCATTCGCGGCTGGTTCAAGGAGGTCAGTTCGGCAAAATGCTCCTCCAGCTTCGCCGATATTCCCTCCAGCAGCGCGGCGAGGCCCGAAAATTTCTCCCGGTACTGCTTTTGAACCTCGGTTCGGGCTTGCGCCAACGCCGCATCGCGGCCGGTTTGCAGCCCTTCGGCGTGTCCTTGGGTTTTGCCCTCGGTTCGTGCCTGCTCTCTCGCGGCCTCGACGCTGGCGGCCAGTTCCCGCTCTTTTCGGGCGGAGGCGTTCTTCACCTCCGCGAGGTTCGCTTCCAAAGAGGCGATCTTTTCCTGAAGGGCTTGTTTCTCGCCCTTTGCCCCGCTCAACTGCGCCTCCAGGGCCTTTATCCGTTCGTTCAGTTCGCGCAGTTCGTTTCGTTCGTTCGATTTTTTCGGGGGCTCGGCAAAAGGTCCTTTTTTCGCGTCGCCTCCCCCTCCGGAAGGTGCGTCTTCTTTTGCGGCCTTTTCTTCTTTTGCAACCTCCTCTTCATTCGCAAATTTTTCATTGTTTGGCTGCTCTCCATTTGAAAGCTGCTCTTCCTCCTGAGCGGAAGGAAGAGCAGTCTCGGGTTTGGCTCCGATTTTCACCGCGTCCGGCAGCAAACGAACGGCACGCAAAACCCCTTGCCGCAGGCTAGACAACCAGCTCGTCCTCTCCGCCTGCCGCTACCACGATCTCTCCCGCTTCCTCCAGCGCGCGGACCACGTTGACGACCTTCTGCTGCGATTCTTCCACGTCCTTGACGCGCACCGGCCCCATGTAGTCCATGTCTTCCTGCAGCATTTCGGCCGCCCGCTTCGACATGTTCTTGAAAAATTTCGCGCGCAGCTCTTCGGTAGCGCCCTTGAGTGCCAGCCCCAGTTCCTTCATGTCCACCTCGCGCAGCACGCGCTGCAGCGAGCGGTCGTCCAAGCGAATGATGTCCTCGAACACGAAAAGCCGTTTCTTTATTTCCTCCGCCAACTCGGGGTCGTTTTCCTCCAAGTACTCCATGATGTTGCGCTCCGTCGTGCGGTCGGCGCTGTTGATGAGGGCGACCACCGCATCGATCCCCCCGGCCATAGTGAAATCCTGCCCCATGACCGTGCTCAGTTTGCGTTCCAACACGCGCTCCACCTCCCGTAAGATCTCGGGCGTGATACGGTCCATCTTGGCGATGCGTTTGGCGACCTCGGCCTGCATCACGGCGGGAAGCCCGCTGATGATCAACGCGGCCTGCCCCGCGTCCAGGTACGACAAAATCAGCGCTATGGTCTGGGGGTGCTCGCCTTGAATGAAGCCCAAAACCTGCTGCGGATCGGTGTGGCGCATGAAATCGAAAGGCCGGACCTGCAAGCTGGCCGTGATGCGGGTCAACAGGTTCTGAGCCCGTTCCGGTCCCAACGCGCGCTCCAAGACGTCCCGCGCGTACTCCACGCCGCCGCGCGCCATGAACTCGCGAGCCATCAAGATCTCCTGAGCTTCCTTCATGACCTCCAGTTTCAGGTCCGACGTGATTTTTTTCAAATTGGCAATTTCAAGGGTGATCAATTCAATGGCCGTATCGTCCAGCAGCTTGTAAACTTCCGCGGCGATATCGTTCCCCAACGCCACCATGAGAACTGCGATTTTTTCCCTGTTGGAGACACTGCTCACTCTTGGCGCTTTTGCCATAGAAGAACTCCTTTACATCGACAAACTAGCTGTCCGTCGAAATCCATTCATTGACAAGATTCGCAACCTCGGAAGGATTGTTCCTGGCGTAGGCCTTCAGCTGCTCCTCCAAAACCGCCATTTCTCCCTGAAACGCAAGCAGATCCGGGGACGTCAGCATTTCTTGGATCGTAGGTATGTGCTTGCTCTCTTTCTGCATCGACTCCAGCGCCCCGCGCGCCCTCCGCCTCCTCATCCACCAATAACTCGTCAGGCCGACGCACAGCAGCATCGCCAGCGTGATAATAGATCCCACCGCCACGCGCAAGAGCCTGTCCTGGCGAAGCTCTTCCGCCAAAGCGTCGGCCAGCGACCTGTCAAACGGCATGGACTTCACCACCAGGCTGTCGCCCCGGGCCTCGCTGTATCCAATGGCGGAGGAGGTGATTTCCCTCAGTTCGAGAAGCTTGGCGTCGTTCAATTCTCCATTCACCAGCACCGATTCGTTCACCAACACCGAAGCCGTCAATCGCCTCACTCCGCCGGGAGTGACGACCTCGCTGCTTTCCCGCGTCGTGATTTCGTAGTTGGTGGTGCCCTCCGTCTTGTTGTACTCGCTGTTGACGTTCTGCGTGTTGACGGCGTAGCCGGGGATGTTGGTGGTCGTCCCCGGAGTTCCTCCGGGGGGCTGCTGCTGCCC
>JAISWV010000328.1 GCA_031270755.1 Synergistaceae bacterium | reverse complement strand
TTTCGTTTCGATATTGGCCCTCTTTTCGAGGAAGAATCTCAGAAATTCCTCATTACCCGACCTGACGGCCCATATGAGCGGGGTCATTGCCAGATAACCATAACGAGTCGGAGAATCGATATCGGCTCCAGCCTCTACCAACAGCCGGGCTATGTCGAAATATCCCCGTTCCAACGCAACCATCAGAGCGACACTTTTATCGCGTCCTTCTCCAGTGCCTGGGTCGTCCCCTGACGCCAATAATTCCAGTATGATATCCTCCCTGTTTTCGCGTACCGCCCTGACCAGCGCGGCTTCTCCTGTGGCGCGTACCAACATCCAGACTACCGAGTTATCTTTTTTGTAAAGATTACTGTCATGTGGGGAAAGCGGTGGCATATCGAGGCGGCGAGAACCGTAAAGCCCCAGATTGATCGCTTTACTCGCCAAATTTTCTTTGGTGTCCTTCGCTGCGTCTTTGAGATCGAATCCGACCCACCAAAAACGTGTACCGGCAGAAAAGGTTTGGGCGTCATTCTTGAATTTTTCGGGGTTATCCATATAAGAAGCAATCAACTCCACTTGATTCTCCATGAAAACGAGCTTTTCGCCATATTCTGCGTGGTACATCAGGGCTGCCGCTTTCATGTTGCGCAATTCGCTTACGATGTTGCTGCTCTCGGCTGAAGGCAATCCCCCGGTTGGCATAAAAAATATCACGAGCAGCACAGGGATTAAGGCCCAAAAGGTGTATTTGTAGACTTTTTTCCAGGAGGGCGCTTTCTTCCATAAAAAAGCGGAAAGGAGCCCCCAAACAAACGCGGAGACGAACAGAGAACAGAGGGCGGCAATCGAGGGTATCACGAGCAGGCGTTCAAGAGAATCGTCCGCTCCTCTAAAGGCCCAGGCTGCCCTCGGTAGGACAAAACTCGCGGTAAACGTCCCCATGAGAACATATGCGAAAGATTTCTTCCCGCAGGCGCGGTTCCCTTTTTCTCCGTGCGCCATGCGACAACACCCTGTGGTCATATCATTCTCCATTGCACTTTTCATCTTAACCCTCCCCCGGATTGTTATTCTGAAGAATACACCGGAAATCTGTAAAATATATGGGCAAGTTCTTAATTTTTTCTTAAACTGTGGTTTGTATGGAAAGTGAGTGCTCAAAACATCGCAACGGCCTGGCAATTTTTTCAGGTTTTCCGATGCATTGGTCTGACCTGCCCTGTATTTTGCATTTTGCATTATTTGCATTTTGTCCCCCGCTCGATCATATATTTGTTTCTTCAATAATTGTTATAGAATTTATTCATTGGACATTCGCATCTTGAAGGAGTAAATTTACACTCACAATATTTCATTTCTAATAAAATAAATGACCAATACTTTGCAAGCGAAATGCGAACCTGGATCGGAGGGCGAAATGAAGCTGAACGAAATTCAGGGCAAGGGGCTTTTGGATAAAGCGGGAATTCCTCTTCCGAAGGGAAAGTTGGCGTCTTCCCCGGGGGAGGTTCGTCTTCTGGTGGCGGAAGCGGAGGGCGAGTGCGTCCTGAAGGCACAGATTCCGGTCGGAGGCCGTGGCAAGGCCGGGTTGGTCCGCGGCGTTTCTTCTCCCGAAGAAGCGGAAAGGCTTTCAAAGGAAATTTTTGGCAGGGTTCATCGAGGCTGCCTTGTAGAAAAAATTCTGGTGGAAGAAAAACTCGATATTGAAAGTGAATTGTACCTCAGCTTTGGTTTAAATGCCGACAAGGGCGCGGTTGATATGTTGACCAGCCGGTTTGGCGGCGTCAATGTCGAATCGGAGGCGGAGAAAGATGCGGCCGCGGTGTCGCGAACCACGTTTTCCCCGTTGAAGGCCCCCGAGGAGTACGAGGTACGGAACGTGTGGCGGAAACTGGGGTTTCAGCGCGGCCTTTTGTTGCAACTGGCCGACGTCTCCTGCAAGTTAGGGCGTCTTTTCTTTTCTCACGACTTGGTGCTGGCGGAGATCAACCCGCTGGTAATCCTGAAAAACGGTAGTGTCGCAGCGGCGGACGCGAAACTGGAGGTGGATGACAACGCTTTGTTCCGGCATCCCGAGCTGGGGAGCGCGAAGGACGCGCTGACGAACCCCATGGAACGCCGGGCCTTCGAGATCGGTGTGACCTGCGTCCTGACGGAAGGGACGGTAGGGGTCATTGCCAGCGGCGCGGGGTTGGCAATGAATACCATGGACATTCTCGCTTCGAAAGGAGCTGCGGCTGCCAATTTTCTCGAAACGGGCGGAGGAATCGACGCCGTCCTGATGCGGGATTCTGTGAAGCTCGTGATGAACGATTCTCGCGTGAAGGGCCTGATCATCAACCTATACGGCGGGGTCAACCCCATGGTCGCCGCGGCGGAGGGCATTGCAGCGGGATGGCACGAATGTGCCGGCAAAATGCCCGTGGTCGTCAAAATTCTGGGAAATCAGCAGGAAGAGGCCTGGAAAATCGTCGAAGACGCCGGGTTGCCCGTGGTCAAAAACGTTCACACGGAGACAGCCGTGGATCTGCTGTTGAGAAAAATGGCATCGGCGGAAGTGACATCGGAAGGAATTTTCAAATGAGTGTATTGCTGACGAAAGAAACCCGAACCGTCGTTCAGGGGGCCACGGGGCGCATCGGACGGAAACAGACGGAGTGGATGCTGGAGTATGGGACGAAAATAGTGGCTGGCGTGACTCCCGGTCGTGGCGGAGAGGTTTTGAAGGAATTCGGGAACCTGCCGGTGTACGACTGTGTCGGCGAGGCGGCCGAGGAACAGGGCGCCAATGCCTCCGTTCTCTTCGTCCCGGCGCCGCTGCTGAAGAACGCCGTTCTGGAGAGTGTGAGCGCCGGTATGGACTTGATCGTTGCGATCCCGGAGCACGTTCCCGTTCACGATACGCTCCAAATGAGGCATATGGCGCGGGAGAGAGGAAAAATCATGATCGGCCCCAACAGCGCCGGACTCATCTCCCCTGGGATTGGCAAGCTGGGCATCATGCCGGGGAACATGTTCACGGCAGGGCGCGTCGGCCTGATCTCCCGAAGCGGGACTCTGGCGTACGAGGTGGCGGGCTACCTCAACGAGAAAGGTTACGGCCAGAGCACGATCATCGGTCTGGGAGGAGATCCCGTGACGGGGACGTCCCTGAGCGAGCTGCTGGAGATGTTCGAGGGGGATCCCGAAACCGACGCTGTCGTGGTTGTCGGCGAGATCGGGGGAACGGCGGAAGTGGGCGCGGCGGAACAGGTTGCCCGGATGAAAAAGCGAGTGGTTTTCTTCATGGCCGGCCGAAGCGCTCCCGCCGACCGAACGCTGGGACACGCCGGGGCCATCATACGGGGGCAGACGGGGACAATCGAATATAAAACCCGATGCCTTGAAAAAGCCGGGGCCGGAGTGGCTCCTTCTATCGAGAATATCTGCGATCTTTTGGTTTGAATTTTTAATTTTTACATTACAGGGCAGGGGTGTGATGCGTTTGATTCGGATCAAGGCGGATGCCTGCAAGGGGTGCGGCATATGCGTCGCTTTCTGCCCCGTAAAGGTGCTGGAAATGTCCGGCGGGCTGAACGTCAGAGGCGTCCATTTTCCAGTGACGGTCGAAAATGGGGTAAGTAAATGTACAAAGTGCAGAATTTGCATGATTCACTGTCCCGACTTTGCCATTGTCGTGGATCAGGAATGAACGAGATGAACATGGAAGACGCGAACGCAAACAAAAAAAACAAAAAAAGCGGGAAGACGGACTTTCTCTTGGGGAACGTCGCCTGCGCCGAGGGAGCTCTTTACGCGGGGTGCGGCTTTTTCGCCGCCTATCCCATCACCCCGGCGTCGGACATCGGCGAGCATTTCGTGAAGCGGGTGACGGAGCGGGAGGGGTTTTTCATTCAGACGGAGGACGAGATCGCGGCTATGGGGGCTGTCATCGGCGCCTCGTGGGGAGGGCTGAAGGCAATGACGGCGACTTCGGGCCCCGGCATCAGCCTCATGTCGGAGAATATCGGCCTGGCGGTCGCCACGGAAACCCCCTGCGTGATCGTCAACGTTCAGCGGGGCGGGCCATCGACCGGCAGTCCCAGCCTGCCTCTGCAGGCTGACATGCTCCAAGCCCGGTACGGCTCCCAAGGCGATTACGAGCTCATCGCCTGCGCGCCTTCTTCGCCCCAAGAAATGTTCGACCTCACCGTCTGGGCTTTCAACGCGGCCGAAAAGTACCGCACTCCCGTTTTTGTCCTGTCGGATGCTCTTGTGGGGCACATGTACGAGCAGGTCCATTTGCCGGAACCCGGAGTCCTCCCCGTCGTCGACAGGAAAATTCCCGAGCGTTACGACAAAAGCGTTCCCATGTTCCTCGACGAAGGAGTCGCCCCGATGTCCGTGTTCGGCAGGGGACTCAAATCCAACGTCACGGGCTCCACGCACTTCCCGGACGGAACCCGCAGCGTGGGCAGCGTCGCGGCTATGGACGACGAAATACGCAAGCTGCGCGGCAAGCTCCACAAGGCCATCGACGACATTACGATGGACGAAACGTATTGCCTGGAGGACGCGGACGTCGTTCTCTACGCCTACGGCTCCATGTTCCGGGCGGCACTGGCCGGCATGGAACTCGCCCGTTCCCGGGGGCTGCGGGTGGGGTGTTATCGGGCGACAACGGTCTGGCCTTTTCCCGAAAGACGCGTTCGGAACGTGACGGCGCACAGCCGGGCCGTCATCGTTTGTGAAAACAACCTGGGCCAGATGTACTACCCCGTGTCGGCCGCCGTGGCGGAAAACATACGGGTTTTGAGGGGAACTCCCAAAGTATTGGGGGGGTTGCCGCGCCCCGAGGACTTCGTTCTGTGGGTGAAGGAGGCTCTGCGATGAAAAATGGAAAAAATTGTGAAACGAGCGGAGCCTTCCAGCATCCTCTGGAAAAATATTTCCGCGATGGGATCAAATACACGACCTGTCCGGGATGCGGCAATGGCATCGTGGCTCAAAGCGTCCTGTGGGGGATCGAAGCCATGGGAGGCGGCATTGACGGGTACGCGTTCGTCTCCGGGATCGGCTGTTCGGGGTGGATTCCCAGCCCGGCGTTTGCGGGAGACCTGCTCCACGTGACCCACGGGCGCGCGTTGCCCGCGGCGACGGGGCTGAAAATCGCGCTTCCCCGTCAAAAAGTCGTGGTGTTTCAGGGGGACGGGGACTTGGGCGCCATCGGAGGAAACCACTTCATCCACGCCTGCAGGCGCAATGTGGATTTGACCGTCATCTGCATCAACAACGGAATTTACGGCATGACGGGAGGACAGGCGGCGCCTACCACTCCCGACGGGCTGAAAACCCCCACGACCCCGCTGGGGAACATCGAGCGAGCCTTCGACGTCAGCGCCCTGGCGATAACGGCGGGAGCGACGTTCGTGGCGCGGTGGACCACGTGGCACGCCGCGCAGATCTCCGCGTCGTTCCAAAAAGCGGTCAGCCATCCAGGGTTCGCTTTCATCGAGGTGATCTCCCAGTGTCCTGTCCAGTACGGCAAGGCGGCAGGCATGAAGAACGACCCCGTGGCCATGCTCGCTCATTACCGAAAAAATTCCATACCCGTCACTGCCGCGGCGAAACTGCCGGAAGCTGAGAAAGAGGGGAAGATCGTCGTAGGAGAACTGCTCTGCAAGCCCGAAGTCCCGGAGTTCACGCGAGAGCTCGCCCGTGTGAAGCGGGAAGCCCGTTTGAGGAAAGAGGGAGAGCGGAGATGACGGATAAGAAAAACGGTACGGGGCGGACGGAAATTCGGCTCACGGGTGTCGGAGGGCAGGGGGTCATTCTCGCGGGGGCTGTCTTAGGAAGAGCGGCGGTGATTTACGACGGCCTGAACGCCATATTGAACAAAGAATACGGCGCCGATATCCGGGGAGGCGACGTGAGCACGGACCTCATCCTTTCTGGAGAAAAGATCGTCTATCCTTCGGTTCTTTCCCCCGATGTCATCGTGACCCTCGCTCAGAGCGCCTTCAAAAACAACAAAAAATGGCTCCGGGATGAAAGCCGCCTGGTGTACGACACGGGGTTGGTGCGTTTTGAAAAGGAGGAGCTGCCCAAAGGGTGTACGGCGCTGGGGGCTCCATTCACCGCGCTGGCGGACGGGGCGTTTCATCGGACGGACGTCGCGAACATGATTTTTTTGGGATTTTTCACCGCCGCGATTCGCCTCATATCCACCGAAGCCGTCCAAAAGGCCCTTGCCGATTTGCTGCCGCCCCAAAGCGGGGAGACTTCGGGGCCGGACGTCAACTTTCAGGCTTTCGAGCTGGGCCTGAAGGAAGGGGAGGCGTTTTCACGTGCATGAATCTGAGATTCGCGGGGCGGGTTGTTCGTTTTATCCCGGCGTTCGGGCGAAGGAAGGCTTTACTTTCCCCCGTGTCTTTCCGGTTCGTCAGAATTTCGACGCCGAGAGCGTCGTGGATGTGGAAGCCTGTGTCGCGGCTCAAGTCGATTCGATTGTGGATACGTCTCCGCTGAAAGAGGGAGCGCGGGTTGCTTTGGCCGTCGGCAGCCGAGGTATAGCGGGACTGGACCGAATTGTCCGGACTCTGGTGGAAACGTTGCGCCGGCACGGGGCCGCTCCCTTTATCGTCCCCGCGATGGGAAGCCACGGCGGCGCCACGAAAGAGGGGCAGGCGGCGCTCCTGAAGGAGTTCGGCATCACCGAAGAGAACGTGGGGGCGGAGGTCCGTTCCTCCATGGACGTCATTTCTCTGGGCGAGGTCATTCCTGGCCTGCCGGTCTGGTTCGACCGGGTCGCTCACGAGTGCGCCGATTGCGTCATTTCGGTGGTTCGGGTAAAAAATCACACGACGTTCCGCGGCTCCATCGAAAGCGGTCTGCACAAAATGCTCTGCGTGGG
>JAISWV010000326.1 GCA_031270755.1 Synergistaceae bacterium | reverse complement strand
AAACAATTGGTGGTGTGTTCTAATTCTTTCAGTCGTACTTTTGTCGTAATCTGGTTTTGTTAATTTTTGATACCGAAAAACCTCTAATGGGACATCGAAGCTAAAAGCGACAGGATCGCCTGAATCAGCCCGGTGGATTTCACGAGCCCGTCCAAAAGGCGCCGTATGGAGTCGGAGGCGCTCTTCATATGAGCGCAGACGGGGCAAGTGTCTCCGGTGTGGTCGTGGTCGGCGTGCGAAAAGATAAAATATTCACCCGCCAATGGCGTTGCACAAAGACAGAAAAGAACGACCCCTGTTACAATCCGCCGATACTTCGAGCTCATGAAACCCTTTCACGCTCCTTGCTGTTTGAGTTTGGGAGCAGAAGAGTTCCGCTCCCGAATTCGAGATGTTCATACATACATCACCCAACTACAGGGTCATCACGTACCCTCCCAGAATGGCGGTGAGAGGTGCCACGGCCACAAGCCCGATGCTGCCCACCAGCGTATGGAGCACCTCCGCCGCCACGTATTGCAGGTTCAGGATATTCACGGCCGGCGTCCCCTGCGCCACGAAAACCATCAAGAGAGTCATAAACCCTCCGGTGTAGGCCAACAGCAACGTTGTCGTCATGGTCCCGATGACCATGCGCCCCACGGCGAAACCGGACTGAATCAAATCCCAGCGCTCGATCTTCGGGTTTTTCAGCACGATCTCGTTCAGCGCCGAGGCAATGTCCATGCCGAGATCCATCACGGCCCCCGAAGAAGCCAGAAAAATTCCTCCCAGAAAGATGCCCGTCAGGTCCAGATGCGCGAACCCGCTGTAAAGCAGGGTCTCGGAGAAAGGCTTCACCGCCCCGTGGATCGAAAATTGACGCCCGAAGAAAAGCGACAGCCCACAGGTCAGAGCGATGCCCGCAAGGGCTCCCAAGGTCGCGACGACGCCCTTTTTATCCACGCCGCTGACGAGAAAATTGATCACGACGGTGAGAAGGGCGCTGATGGCCAAAGACGCGACGATCGGATTCCATCCGCGCAACACTCCGGGCAGAAGAATTTTCCAGAGGACGGTCCCCGTAAAAACGAAAGAAAGAAGTGAACGCAGGCCCGTCCAGCCTCCGAACCCCAGCAAGAACACCGAGAAAACGGCAAAAAGCAGCAGCTCCGTCTCCAATCGATAATAATCCACGACGGTGACCTTCAAGATATCTTTTCCGTTGGAGTCAAGCGTCGCCAAAGCCGTGTCCCCAGGAGAATAAATACGGTCGAATTCCAGTTTCCCTATCAAATGATTGACGGCCTCCACTTCGCGGTCTTTGAACGCCCCCTGCAGCACCCGGACCTTCAAAGACTGATCGCCGGTCTTTACGATGCCGAACTGCCGGACGGCGTTGTCGTTCGTTTGCAGAACCTGGACCTTTGCCCGTTCGCCGGAGTGTTCGCGCTCGAACCCCGAAGACAGGAAAAGCATCCCGGCTGTCGCCAGGATGCAAATCCACACGACCACTTTGTCGCGTTTGCTTCGCATGGGCAGTAGTTACTTTTGGGACTGGAAGGCTGCCGGCTCCAGGGCGGGCAGGCCCATCACGGACAAAGTTTTCCAGGCGATATCCGTGTTATCGTAATAGCCGTCGAAGAGCTCCGCCCCCTGTCCGTGGGCGAAGACAGGCACCGGAATACCCGTGTGGGCGTATGTCGTCCAGCCAATGCCCGCCTTCTGATTCAGAACATGTGTCACCTGCACGGAAAGCGGCTCATACCCTCCGTAAAGCAGGAACACCTGTTCGTCGCCCTTCACTTTTCCCTCCGTCATGCTCCGCTCGAAAGCTCCTCGAATTGCGTCGAATTCCATAGAGCTGAGGTTCATCGCAAGACGTCGGGCCGCCGTGCTGTCTCCGGCTTTGGCTTTTTCCCCCAGAGCTTTGACCTCGGCCTCGGTCAGGCGGAGCAGGCCAAAACTTTTCTCGATCTCGGGGAAAAAGGCATCGAAGGACTTTTTCCCTTCACCGGCGCGGTACGCGGCGATCTTTTTGTCGAACTCCAGAAAGGACTCCTTCTGGCCGCCGATTTTCTCGAAAAACGTCTCGTATTCGGTTCCGGCGAAACCGATGCTCATTCCCCCCGTTTCGTGGTCCCCGACGATGACGATCAGGGTTTCATCCGGGTGCTTGTCGGCGAATTCCACCGCTTCTTTCACCGCGTCGTCAAAGGCGAAGGTGTCTATGATGGACGTGGCCGCGTCGTTGGCGTGGCAGGTCCAGTCGATTTTCCCTCCCTCCACCTGCATGAAAAAGCCCTTTTCGTTGTCCAGCAGCTCTATGCCCTTGCGGGTGAAGTCCGCCAAAGAGAGCTCCTTGTCGGTACGGTCAATTTCGTAAGGCATGGCGTTATCCGCGTCCAGAATCGGGTTGACCGCAAAGACCCTATCGTTGCCTTTTTTCGCCGCAAAAATGGCGTCGCGGGTGCGCAGTACCTTGATCCCTCTGTCAGCCGCGATATCATAAAGACTCTTTTTATCCTTATCTTTTCCCGTGGGCTGGTTGAACCCACCGCCGCCGAAATAATCGATCCCGCTGTCAAGCAGTTGAAGCCCTATGCCGTAGTAGTCGTTGCGCGACGGAACGTGAGCGTAAAACGCGGCGGGCGTGGCGTGGTTGATCGACACGCTGCTGATGACGCCGACTTTCATTCCGCGTTCCTTTGCCAGCTCCGCGATGGTGGCGAACTTTTTCGTCTTGGTCGGGTCCACGCCGATCACTCCATTGTCCGTTTTGTAGCCGGTCGCCAACGACGTCGCCGCGGGGGCGGAGTCCGTGATAAAGGAGTTCGCCGAGTACGTCGTGATCATTCCTTGACCTTCGAAGCGGCTGAACGTGAGTTTTTCAATGCTGGGGTTGTCGTTCTTCGCGTTGTTTTTCACAGCCCCGAGGTAGATTTCGGCGGCGCTGATCTGCTGTAATCCCATTCCGTCGCCGATAAACATGAACACATATTTCGCCGGTTTCCCGCTCCACACGTTTTTCGCGTCCTGAGGTCCCGCTGCCGCAATGTCCGTGCCAGCCAAAATCAAAATCGCGATGATAAAAATTCCTGTCAACTTCACAAAAAATTCCTTCAAAACTCTTTTCGTTTTCATACGTTTATCCCCCTCTCAATACACACAACGCTCCTTCAGCGTCGCTGCAGATGCGAATGTCACAAAAGCGTGACCGAATTCACCGCCAATGGAGGTGATTCATCAATCGTTCAGTCGCACTTTTGCCGTGATCAGGGTTTGATGTTTTATGCCGCCGAAAAACCTCACGAGGAACATCGCGACGGAAAGCGACAGGATCGCCTGAATGGAGCCGGCGGATTTCACGAGCCCCTCCAAAAGACGCCGGATGGAGTCGGAGGCGCTCTTCATATGAGCGCAGACGGGGCAGCTTTCTCCAGTGTGGTCGTGGTCGGCGTGTGAAAAGATAAAAACGTCGCCCGCCCAAGACGCCGCGCAAAGGCAGAAAAGAACGACCCCTGTTACAATTCGCCGATACCTCGAGTTCATGAAACCCCACATTCCTTTTCTCGCGCGATACTTTTATACGCCTC
>JAISWV010000316.1 GCA_031270755.1 Synergistaceae bacterium | reverse complement strand
CCACCACAGCGTAGTCCAGTACAAACTGAACACGTTCCTCGTTACGCCAATAGTCGATGCGCGGATGGTAGATCCAGCCCGTCACTCCGGCGGTGTTTCCCAGATCGGAGGCCGCGTTGAAAGCCAGAAGCCGCACGTCGTCCACAATGACGGAACAATGTTTGCCGTCCCTCCCCAGAGGAACGACCTTGTCGGAGCCGTCTCTTTCTCTGTAAAAATACGGACAGGGATTGTCGTTGCCGAAGGGGCCCAGGGTGCCCACGGCCCTCCACTCCCCCAGGCTGATACAGGCGGGAGACAAGGCCACCGCCTTGATGATCTCGTCTTCGACCTCGACCTCCGAAAGCAGTTCTTCAAGGGTTTTTTCCACATCTTCCCAGCGGTCCGACAGAACGGAAAACCCCGCGGCGTATCGGTGCCCTCCCCAGGCCTCCAGGCGCTCCGAAATGGAGCTCAATATCCCCACGGCGTTGCCCCCCGCGGGGACGCGCAAAGTTCCCCGGATCTTTCCCTTCACGGGGGCGGCCAAGACCACCGGACTTCTCCTCATACTGCAAATTCGGCTGGCAACGCCGCTCAAAACCCCCACCGGCCATTGGGAATCGAACAGGACGTGCCGTTCGTCGCTTTCGAATTCGCAGATCGCGTTTGCGATGCGCTCCGAGATCATCTGCCGTTTCTTGTTTGCCTTGATCAGGTCGTTCACGTAGGCGTAAAGTTCGCCGATCCCGAGAAGCACCCTGACGGAGGTGTCCGCACAGCCAATTCGGCCCGGCGCGTTCAAACAGGGAATGATGCGCATGGACAACTGCTCTTCCGAAAGGGTGCGCTGGGTGACCCCCAGTTTTTCGAACAAGGCGAAGAGTCCGCGCCTGGGGTTGCTGCGCATCAGGTTCACTCCCTTTTGAACGATGGCCCGATTCAGCGCGTTGAGGGGCATACAGTCGGAGATCGTCGCCAGGGTCACCAGGTCCAGCGCATACCGCAACCACGACCGGGGAACGATTTCCTCCTTCCAAGCCCAGCTCCAGAGCACCGCTGTCGCACAAAGTTTTTTGGCCATGTCGTCGCCGTCGATACACGGGTTGACCGTCGAAGGAAAGGGCGAGCCGGACGCGCTCACCGAGTGATGGTCGAAAACGAACACGTCCAACCCCTTTCGCTCCAGCCCGCGCAGGAGGTCCACGTCGTTGGTGCCGCAGTCCACCACCACCAGCGTGTTGCAGCCGCTTTCAGTCAGCCGGTCCAGCACGGAGGCATGAAGTCCATAGCCCTGCATGTCGCGCCGGGGGATGAAATAGCGGACGCCCAAAGCCTTGTGCCGGAAGATCTCCATGGCCAGCACGGTGGCGGCGACGCCGTCCGTGTCGTAGTCTCCATAGACCACGATGTTGCCGAAAGAGCATTTGGACCGCCATTTTTTCGCGGCCTCGGCGCCAGCCGACCCCAGGTCCAGGTTTTCCATCAAAGCGTCGAATTGAGGCTTCAGCCACGCCTGCGCGTCGCCCACGTCCGAACATCTGTTTTCGTGACACATCTCCAGAACCGCCGCGGTCAGTTCCGAACAGGACAATTTCTTGGCGAGATCCCGAGCGGGCTCCCCAATTTCGTAAAGCTTCAGATTCGAACTCGCACACGTCGACAGCAAGGCGTTTGATCCCTCTTCGCATTTGTTTTCGTTATTATAGCCACATAGGACGCTTTCATTCCAACTCACTCTCTCGTTTCCCGCAATTTCGCCGCCGCCTGAAATATTCCCTGAGCAGCGCCGCACACTCGTCCTTCAACACGCCGCCTCGGACTTCGCACCTGTGGTTGAGCCTCGTGTCGGCGAGGATATTGTATAACGACCCTCCCGCCCCCGCCTTGGGGTCCCGGGCCCCGAAAATCACGCCGCGCACCCGGGCGCTCACACAGGCCCCCGCGCACATGGGGCAGGGTTCCAAAGTCACGTAAAGGTCGCAGCCTTTCAAGTTCCAGCTTCCCGTCAGCTCCGCGGCCCTGCGGATGACCTGGATTTCCGCGTGAGCGGTGGGGTCGGTGGTCTTTACGTTGGAGGCCCCCGCCAAAATTTCGCCGTCTTTGACCAAAACCGCGCCCACGGGGACGTCTTCCCGAGCCAAAGCTGCCTTCGCCGCCACAATCGCCTGAGACATGAAAAACGTTTCATCCATGTCAAGTTTCATCCATAGTCAATCTCACGCGCGTCAATCTTACGCGTCGATTGCCCCCATCAGGGCCGCTACGGCCTCCACCTGCTCCATTCCCTGCACATCCGACCGGAGCAGCGGCAGGAGCACGATTTTTTTCGCCCCGAAACGTCTCTCGATGTCCCGAAGGTATCCTTCTTGAGCGGCCAGGCGGGCGGTAAAAAAATCGCCGGCCTCCGGCGGAATGACCCGGTTGACGACGACGCCCTTTATGGGGATACCGAACTTCTCCAAAAGTCCGATTGCCCGCTCCGTCTCGAGAATCGGCATCCGCTCGGCGTTCAGGACGAAAAAAAACGCAGAGCTCCCGGGGTCCGTCAGGTATTTCCTGCTTTTCTCGAAGCGCTTCTGCCTGCGGGTCAAAGACTCCACCACAGGGTCTTCCATAGCGCGGCGCATCATCTCTTTCTCGAATTTTCCCGCCATTTTGAAAAGCTCCAGGGACTTTTGGCGTTTGGTAATGAGGCTTTCGATCCATGTGCCCAAGATTTCCGGAAGAGAAAGCAACCTCAAGGTATGGCCCGTGGGGGCCGTGTCGAAAACGATGGCGTCGTAGGGGTTCCCCAGCTCGTCCATCAGCTCCACGAACTTGTCGAAGGTCGCCGCTTCCTCGGAGCCCGGCGACAGATAGGCGATCTCCATCTGGCGCTTGATCTCTTCCACGATGGCCGGGCTGACGATAGCCAGCATCTTGTCTTGTATTTCGCCGACGTAGCGTTTAGCCTCCTGGGCCGCGTCGATTTCTATTCCCCAAAGGTTCTCTTGAATCGGCAGGATTTCGTTGCTCAGCGCTGTCCCAACGATGTCGGAAAGGGAGTGAGCGGGGTCGGTGGACACCAACAAGGTCTTTCGCCCTTCCTTCGCCAGCCGAAGGGCGTATGCGGCGGAGCATGTGGTCTTTCCCGTGCCCCCTTTGCCTCCGAAAAAAACGAAAGGCGGCTTTCTCTGGTCCTCTTTTCGATCTTCCATCTTGCTTTTCCCCCATTCGCCGCGCCGCAGTCTGTTTTACTTGAATCTGTTCCACTCGAAATCGTGCCTACGTGAAATCGTACTGGGCCGCTTTTTCCGCGACCACCGATTGTCGGTTCATTATACGCCTTTGCCACGGAAGCATCTCCTCCGCCAAATAGGGCAAGAGCTCCAAAGTGTAGTAGGAGATGGGGTTGGGCAGTCCCAAGTAGTCCCCAAAAAGCAGCAGCATGACGTTGTCGTTGGTGTCCCAGGCTTCTTTGCGGATGGCCGCGATGCGTTTGTCCAGAAAGGTACCGAAGACGAACCACCAGAAAAACTCCCCAAAGGCGCTCAGGTTTTCCTTCAGTTTTTTTTTCAGCTTTTCCCGAAAATTTTTACTGAAAAATCCTTCGTTCACTTCGTTCATTGGCCGCACCTCGCCTCAAATTAATTTTTCTGAAAAAGAACACAGCCCGGCGACGGAGCAGGAGGGGCACAGAGGCCTGCGGGCCTTGCAGACGGCCCGGCCGTGTTCGATTATGTTGACGTGTCCGCCTAAGTAGCGGGCGGGGTCCACCTCCCGCTCCAGCAGCGCGCAGATGGCCTCGGCCGGAGTCGCCTCGGGAACGAATCCCACTCTCTGGCAGACCCTGGCGATGTGGGTGTCCACGGGGAAGGCGGCGAGCTTCATGTCGAAAAGCAGCACACAGGCCGCCGTCTTCTCCCCCACGCCGGGCAGAGACAAGAGATACTTCCGCGCCTCGTCCCGGCCTCGCTGGGCCAGGGGCGCGATGGAATAACGGCCGAAGTCCTCCCGGACGATTTTCAAAATCTCCAAAATACGCCCCGCCTTGGTGGGAGCCAGCCCCGCCGGCCGCACCGCGTCTTCCACCGCTTCGTACCCCGCGGCGGCGGCGTCCTCCCAAGCGGGATACCGTTCTTTCAAACGAGCGAACGCCGCGTCCCGGTTTCGGTCGTTGGTGTGCTGGGACAGCACGGTAAGAATCAGCCCATCCAGGGGTTCCGGGTGGACCAGGTCGGGAGGATTTTCTTCGTGATGCCAGCTCGTCTCCAACAGATCCAAAAACTCGGCGATCCATCGAGCCAAATTTCTCGATTTCGGAGTTTTCGGCTTTGCGGCGGTCATGGCATGGGTCTCCTCCGAAAGTCTTCCTCGCTGGAAGAGCTCTTTTCGTATGAATCTTCGGCGGAGCTCCCCGACAGTTCTTTGCGCAGGCGGACGCTGTCTTCCATGAGCTTTTTCAGGCGGGCCTTCACTTTGCCGTGCACGGAATTCCCCGGGAACGTGCCGTTTTTTTTCTCCTTCCCCGCCCGGACTCCCGTCAGCACCTCGATGCCTTCGTCGATGGTGGAGACGGCCCAGATCGAGAACTTGCCGCCGTGAACGGCGTCGATCACCTCGTGGTCGAGCATGAGATGCTTCACGTTTTGTTTGGGGATCATCACGCCCTGGCCTCCGGAGGTGGAAAGCCCCCTGATCTTACAGCACTCGAAAAAACCCTCGATTTTTTCGTTGACGCCGCCTATGGGCTGTACGTTGCCGAACTGGTCCACCGAGCCCGTGACGGCGATGCTCTGCTTCAAGGGCAGCTTCGAAAGGGCCGAAAGCAGGCAGTACAGCTCCGTGGAGGAGGCGCTGTCGCCCTCCACCCCTCCGTAGTTCTGCTCGAAGGTCAGGCGCGCGGACAGGGAAAGGGGCATGTCCTGGGCGTACATGCGCCCCAGGTAGCTGGAGAGGATCATCAACCCCTTGTTGTGGATGGGTCCCGTCATTTTGACCTCCCGTTCGATGTTGACGACGCCCTCCTGCCCCATGTAGACGTTGGCCGTGATACGGGAGGGGTGGCCAAATCGGTGGTCCGTGAGGTCGATGACCGAGAGCCCGTTGATCTGGCCTATGGCCATGCCCTCGGTGTCCACGCGGATGAGCCCGGTGGCGAAGGCGCGCGTCAACTTGTCCTGGTAAAGTCCGGCCCGATATTTTTTGTGACGAATGGCCTTTTGAACGTGGCCTTTGCCGACTCGTTTCGTTTTTTCAGTTTTTGCCCAAGCGTGGGATTCCACGATCAGTTCCCGAATGCGCCCCACCTCGGTGGACAAAAGCTCTTGGTCGTCGGCGGCCCGGCTGGTCCATTCCAAGATCTCGGAAACGGCGGAGGCGTCGAAAGGCAAAAGGTTTTCCTCCCGGGCAACCCCGGCCACGAAGCAGGCCATTTCCTTTTCCGTATTTCTGTTTCTCGGCATGTCGAAGTCGAAGCTCGCCTTGATCTTGAAGATTTTTTGAAACTCGGGGTCGTAGTACTGCAGCAGTTCATAAATGTAGGGCGTTCCCACCATCACGATCTTCAAATCCATGGGGATGGGCGTGGGGCGCAGGGAGGAGACGGGTATGGCCCCGTACTGCTCCCCCAAGTTCTCGATGTTGGACTCTCCGGTGCGCAAGACGCGCTTGATGGCCTCCCAGGACATGAAGTTCATCAGCACCTTTTCGGCGTCGAGGACCAAAAAACCGCCGTTGGCCCTGTGAAACGCCCCGGCGACAATACGGCGGAAGTCCGTGTAGAGGTAGCTCTGCCGGCTCTCGTACTCGACTTTGCCCGCCAGGTTGTAATAGGTGGGGTTCGTCTCCCAGACGACGGGGGCTCCGGCGTCCGGGTCGTTGCCGACAAAGAGATTGCCCGTGTAGCGGCTGAAGTCCACCTCGGCCGATTCGTCCCGAACCGACGTGACGAAAGCGCCGAAGTTCTCGATAATGTCCTCGGTCAAGCGGTCGAACCACTTGGAGAGGCTTTCGTTGGACGAAGAGTCGGCCGACACGGGTGTGCGCTTGTCTCTCCGTGAAGGTTTCGGGCCCTGGAGCTCACCCACGTCCGCGTACTTTTCCCGCATGTCCGACAGGTAAGGGCTGATGGCGGACCGGCAGATCTCCGCCTCCAACTTGCCGATCTCTTCCTTCAGTTCTTTTTCCATGTCCCGGATTCGCCGCAAAGACGCCAGGGTCTTCTGGGAGACCTCCTCGGATATGGCCTGATAAGACTTTTGTTTTTCATCGCTCAGAGCCTCGAACTCCTCTTGCTGGATCTCGCGGACCACCGTTTTGCCCTCTTCGTCTTTAGTTTCGATCAAGGGGATGTTCACGAATCCCTGAGGCGTCCGTTTCAGGGCAAAACCCTTTTCCGCCGACCACGTTTTGAGCTCGTCCATGATCGTTCCCGCTTTTTCCTGGAACACCTTGACGAACTGGGTCTTGGCGTCCTCGTATTGGCTTTTCTCGAAGGCCTTGCTGATGGTGACCTTGAGCTCGTCGATGAGCTCGTCCAGAGCCGTGCACAGATTCTTGCCGTGCCCGGCGGGAAGAGGTATCGCAAGGGGCTCGCCCGGGTCGTCGAAGTTGTAGACGTAAACCCAATCGTTGGGTACGGGGATATCCTTCGCCCTTTCCCGCAGGCGTTCCAGGGCGTAACGGGTACG
>JAISWV010000219.1 GCA_031270755.1 Synergistaceae bacterium | reverse complement strand
GGGTCAGCGGGCAGCTTCCTCCCCCTCTATTCGATCTTGCTCCGGATGGGGTTTGCCAGACATGCGATTCACACCGCATTCGGTAGGCTCTTACCCTACCTTTTCACCCTTGCCCTTTAAACGAGCCCCCGACATAACGTGTTCTGCCTGCCGACTGCTTCGGGCTGTTTGTTTTCTGTGGCACTTTCCTTCGGCTCGCGCCGACCGGGCGTTACCCGGCATCCTGCCCTATGGAGCCCGGACTTTCCTCCCCGGCGTCGTTTGCAGTTTGCACGATGCCGCAGCGGCTACCAGAACTGCTCATCTTTACGCTCATTATACCCGGTCACCCGGAATTTGCGACCCCCATGACGCGGCAAGGGCACGCGCCCCTCACCTTCATTTTATCCGTTCATTTTACCGACTCAGGCTCTTTAAATTTTCCTGCAAACGCAGAACCTGGGCTTGCCCCTCGGCAACGCGGGCGCGTTCTTTTTCCACGACCTCCTGTGGAGCCCGGGCCACGAAGTCCGGCTTGTCCAAACGGCTTCGGCTAGCCGCGACGGTCTTCTCGACCGATGCCAGTTCCTGCTTCAAACGCACCAGTTCGGCGTCGATATCCAGCACATCTCCCACCTGGAGGCAGATTTCTCCGTCGCCGATGACGGAGGACAGACATTGGGAAGGACGAGGAGCGGAGGTGGACGACAGATCGATCTCCTTCACACGGCAGAGCATGGAAACGAGAGGCAGGGTTTCTTTCAGCGCCGCCGCGGTCTCGGGCCGCTGGGCCTCAGGCCGTTCGGATCGACCCGCGCGGATCACGGCCTTTCCCATCCACTGCTGGGGAGAGACGTGAGCTTCCGCGCGCAGGTTTCTCAAAGTTCGTACAGTGTCTTGAAAATCCTGCATCGCGCGGCCGACGTCGAAGCGATATTCTCCCTTCGGCTTGGGCCAGGCGGCGACCATGAGAGCCGAGCCCGTGTTATAGCCGAAGGCCTCCCACAGCTCCTCCGTCACGAAGGGAATGAAGGGATGAAGAAGCGGCAGAAGGGTGACAAAGACCTCGTCCAGTACCCCCTGGGCCGTTCTTTTCCGGTCTTCTCCCTCGTCACCCCTCAGCGCGGGCTTCGACATTTCCAGGTACCAGTCGCAGAAGTCGCCCCAGACAAAATCGTAGAGCAGCCTCGCGGCCGAGCCGATATCGTACTCGTCGATCAGGCGCGTCTCCTGCTCCACCACTTCCTGCACACGGGCGAGGATCCATCGGTCTTGCAGGCGCAGGCAAGCCGGATCGATCTTCGCCGGGTCGTCGTCCAGGTTCATCAAGGCAAATCGTGCCGCGTTCCAGAGTTTGTTCATGAAAAAGCGGTACGTCTCGATCTTTCCCCGAGAGAGCAGGATATCGCGCCCTTGGGTCGAAAGCGCCGCCAGCGCCATGCGAAGCGCATCGGCGCCGTACTTGTCGATCATATCCAGGGGGTCGATGACGTTGCCTTGGGACTTGCTCATCTTCTGCCCGTGCTCGTCACGGATCAGGGAGTGGATGTAGACGTCCTTGAACGGTTCTTTTTCCATGAATTCCAGCCCCATCATGATCATGCGGGCGACCCAGAAAAAGATGATGTCGAACCCCGTCACCATCAAAGACGTGGGGTAGAAGTACTCGAGCTCCGGCGTTTTCTCCGGCCAGCCCATTGTTGAAAACGGCCAAAGGGCGCTGCTGAACCACGTGTCCAACACGTCCTCGTCTTGAACGATATTTTGGGACTTGCAACTTTCGCACTGGGTCGGGTCGGTGCCCGACACGGTGACGTGCCCGCAGTCTCCGCAGGTCCAGGCCGGGATACGGTGCCCCCACCAGAGCTGGCGCGAAATACACCAGTCGCGGATGTTCTCCATCCACTGAAAATACGTCTTTTCCCACTGCTCGGGAACCCAGCGGATGAGACCGTCCTGGACAGCCTTCACTCCGCGCTCCGCCAAAGGTTTGGCGCGGACGAACCACTGTTCCGAGAGATAGGGTTCGACGGTGGTGTTGCAGCGGTGGCAATGTCCCACCGAGTGCGTCATGTCCTCCGTCCGGAGCAAAAATCCTTGTTTTTCCAGGTCTTCCGCCGATCTGGCGCGGGCGTCTTTTATGGAAAGTCCCTTGTAGATTCCCGCTTCTTCGTTCATGAAGCCGTTTTCGTCGATCACCTGCAGCTGAGGCAGATCGTGGCGCAGCCCCACCAGGAAGTCGTTGGGGTCGTGGGCGGGAGTGATCTTGACGCAGCCGGTGCCGAACTCGGGGTCCACCATGTTGTCCTCGATGATGGGGATGACGCGGCCGCTCCCCCCGTCCGCCGACAAAGGAACACGCACTTTTCTGCCGATCAGGGCTTTGAACCGCTCCGAACGCGGGTGGACGGCGATGGCCACGTCGCCCAAGATCGTCTCGGGGCGCGTCGTGGCCACCACGATCCCGTCTCCAAAGGGCTCCGTCGCCACTCCGTCTTCGAAGGGGTAGCGCACGTAGTAAAATTTGCCCGGCGTCTCGTCGTATTCGACCTCCAGATCGGAGAGGGCCGTGTGGCAGCGGGAGCACCAGTTGATGATGTACTTTCCCTTATAGATCAAGTCTTTTTTGTAAAGCCTCACGAAAACCTCGCGAACCGCCCGCGACAGCCCCTCGTCGAAAGTGAATCGCTCGCGCCGCCAATCGCAGGAATTTCCCAGCTTCTTCATCTGCTGAATGATGCGGTCTCCGTAAATTTTCTTCCACTCCCAGACCTTTTCGACGAAAGCCCCCCGGCCCAATTCATGGCGCGTTATCCCTTTGGACGCCAGGTCCTTTTCGACGACGTTCTGCGTCGCGATACCCGCGTGGTCCGTTCCCGGAAGCCACAAGACGCTGTAGCCCTGCATCCGCCGCACACGGCACAGGATATCTTGAAAGGTATTGTTGAAGGCATGTCCCATATGCAGCGAGCCTGTTACATTGGGCGGCGGAATCACGATCGAAAAAGGAGGCTTGGATTTGTCGATCTCCGCGTTGAAAAACTCCTTTTCGATCCAAATGCTGTACCACTTTTCCTCTATGGCCTCGGGCGCGTACCCTTTGGCCAGTTCCCCGTCTTTTCGCATTCCAACCCCGCCCTTCAGGCAATGTCACGTCTCGATAAACTTCCTTATATTATCACTTTCAATTCTCTAAAGAAAGACGCGGCGTTGCCTCGATTGATGCGCTCCGCGGTGTCTTCGCCGATGCCGGACAAAGACAGCGCTTTTGCGTAGCGGCTGGAATCGAGAAGGGGGAAATCCGTGCCCATGAGAAACTTGCCCGCCACGCCGGCGGCTTCTATCGCTTTCAATATTCCGGGCTCATACAGCCAAGGCAGCGCCGCCAGGTCGTACATGGCGTTCGACAGGCAAAGCTTCATCTCCGGCATTTGTTCGTAGAGCCACAAACCGCCTCCCAGATGCGCGAAAATGACCCGAACCTCCGGATGATGGACGCAAAAAAGCGCCGCCTCTTTGGGCCCGACGTTTCCTTTGCCCGCGTAGTCGTGGCCCACGGGCTCGGCCGTATGCCAAAGCACGCACAGCCGAGCCTCGTGCACGACGCCGGCCAGCCGCCAAGTCTGGGAAATATCCGACAAATCGATTCCCTGCCCCTCGGGAAACAGCTCCCCCACCCCAATCAACCCCGCCTCCGCGCAGCGAAGAACTTCTTTGTCGAAACCGCGGGCCAGAGGGGGAACGAGACACAAACCACTCAATTTGTCCGGATGCTTGCCGACGCACTCGATGATGTAATCGTTGCAAAGCCGGCAAAGCCCCAGGTCCCGGAAGGCAAAGCCCCCGATCACGGCACGCTCCACGTCGTCCCGCTCCATGCGGGGCAGCAGGTCCTCCAGTGTGGCCCACTTGTGCACCTTGTTATGGATAAGCGCGTTGAAATAAGGCTCGTTCTCCGCGATTTTTTCGGCACCGCGAATGACTTCCGGAGGATACAGATGGATGTGAAAGTCGATGCTTTTCATTGCCAAAATATCCCCAGTGAGTCCAAATGTTCAATCGATCACATAGGCTTTCAAGGGCGGGAACCCGTTGAAGAAAACCGCGCTGTAGGTCTGGGTGTAAGCGCCCGTCGTGAAAAAATAAAGCCTGTCACCCTCTTTCAAGCTGGAGGGAAGCCGATAGGGCATTTTCTCGTACAAAATGTCCATGCTGTCGCAGGTGGGTCCTGCCAGGATGTAGTCGTTCGCCTCTCCTGTCCTCTCCGTGTAGATGGGATATTTGATGGATTCGTCCAACGTCTCGATGAGCCCGCTGAATTTGCCCACATCGAGAAAAAGCCAGGGGATGCCGCTCTCCCGTTCTTTGCGGGAGATCATGACGACCTCGGTCACCAGAATTCCGGCATCGCCGACCATGTAGCGGCCCGGCTCGATGAAGATCTGAGGGAATTCGCCGCCGAAAAACTCGCGTATGTAGTCCGTGATCTCGGCGGCGTAAACGTATGTCTCCTCCACCGGATGCAGGTAGTGCGCCGGAAAACCTCCCCCCATGTTCACGAGGTCGAGGCGGATACCCTTTTCTTTCGCGGCGTCGAAAAGCTCTTTGCAGTCCGAAAGCGCCGTGCGCCACTGCGTGACGTCGTGCTGCTGGGAGCCCACATGGAAAGAAATACCCCGGGGCTTGAGCCCCAGATCTTTTGCCAACAAGATGTTCTGGAAGATCACGTCGGGCTGCGCGCCAAATTTACGGGACAACGGCCAGTCCGCCCCCGTTCCGTTCGCCAGTATCCGAAAAAAAATGCCGCTCCCCGGGGCGTTTTGCGCTATTTTGCGGACGTCGCTTTCCCCGTCCGAGGCAAAAAGGCGTACTCCTTTTTTGTAGGCGTACTCGATGTCGCGCGCTTTTTTGATCGTGTTCCCGAAACTCAACCGGTCCGGCGTGATTCCCAATTTGAGCACGAGGTCCAACTCGTAGACGGAGGCGATGTCAAAACAACTTCCGAGCTTCGCCAGCAGCGTCAAAACTTCTTCCGAGGGGTTTGCCTTGACTGCGTAATAGATGCGCACGTAGGGCATGGATTTTTCCAACTCATTGTATTTCCTGGCTACAGTACTCAGAGAGGTCACTAAAAACGGCGTCTCTTTGGTCGATGCAAATTCTTTGAGCTGCGCAAAACGTTCTTTCGTCATGTAGGTCTCCATGTCAAAAGAGTAATCAAATACGTGCACTGCATCATACCTCCCGCAAGAATGATAGGATCCGCGCGGCAGACCCTAAATGCAGCGTATAGTTTACCCCGGATTTCCTAAATGTCGACAGGATATATCGCTACAATTCCCGCCCTTTAGCGGTAACGGTACACCGCAAACGGCGCGCAAGCGTGGTGAAGGGGCTTACGAAATTTTCGGCAAGGTCACTTGAAAGCGGCTTCCTTTGCCCAAGTGGCTTTCCACGCCGACCTTGCCTCCGTGGGCCGTCACGATGGACTTCACGATGGCGAGGCCGATTCCGGACCCGCCGGACAATCGGCTGCGCGACTTGTCGGAGCGGTAAAACCGCTCGAAGATGAACGGCAGTTCGTTCTCCGCAATTCCGATGCCGTTGTCCTCGACGGCGAGGAGCACGGAGCTGTCCCTATCCGAAAGGACGACGCGGAGCTCTCCGTTGGTGGGGGTGTACTTTACGGCGTTGGTAAGAAGATTGGTCAGAACCTGCTGGATCCTGTTCCGGTCGCCCCACACGTTCGGGCAGCTTCCCTCCACCATGACGTCCAGCTTTCTTGCGGCAATGTCCGCCTCGAAATGGCACAGCGTTTTTTTCACGAGCTCCAAAAGATCGACTTGGGTTTTGTCGAGCTTCAAATTGTCGCTGTCGACCCGGGCCAGGCTTTCCAGGTCGCGCACCAGTCTGCTGATTCGCTCGATCTCCTCGTGACAGCTCGTCAAGCGTTCGTAGGTGGGCTCCCATACGCCCTCGATCATCGCCTCGATATGGGTGGCGACGTTG
>JAISWV010000189.1 GCA_031270755.1 Synergistaceae bacterium | reverse complement strand
TGGCGGTGGACCGCGGCGCCCGGAGAGTGGGAGGGTATCGGATCGAGCGGATAGAGCCGAGCCGTTCACGCCCGGGATCCACTGCTTGACTCCAATCAATTGTCTGCTACCATTTACTCAAAGAACGTCATTCCAGTAAAAAATTGAATCTGTAAAAGCGTTGAGCTTCATTTCGGGGGAGGAATCAAGGGTGGATCTTTGCGCGAACGCGAATGCAATCGAAGCCGCGGCGCTGGCGGCTGTGGAGAACGACGCCAAAGCTGTTTCGTCCGTTGCGGGCGTTATCGCCTTGGGCGCTATAAACGGGACGTTTGTCCAGGTGGTTCGTTTGCTGTCCGAATGCGAAGGCAAGGTCGTCCTCACGGGAAGCGGCACATCCGCGTCGATGGCCAGGAGGGCGGCGCACCTTTTGTCGGTGGTGGGGACCCCCTCGTTCTTTTTGTCTCCGGGAGACGGCCTTCACGGCGGGTTGGGGGCGATACGAGGCGAGGACGTGGTCGTCGCCATTTCCAAAGGAGGCGATTCTTCGGAGCTGAACGAATTTTGTTCCAGAGGGAAAAAGCTGGGGAAAGCCCTGGTGGCGGTGACGTCGGAAAAAGACTCTCCTCTTGCCCAATTGGCCGATCATGCGCTCGTCATTCCCCTCGTTCCCGATGCCGACCTGGGGGGAGTCGTCGCCACGGGGAGCTCTCTCGCGGCGGGAGCTCTTCTCGACGGACTCGTCGAAGGCTGTCGCGTCGCGCGGGGATATGAATGGAAGTCCTTTTTCTTCACACACCCGGGAGGCGCCGTGGGGAAAAACGCCGCCGCGACGTTGGAGAATCTGACTTCGAAAAATATGAATCCGAAGGACATTAATCCCTCATGAAACGAGACCTGGCCGCGGGCATCGATTCTTCCACCCAGTCGTGCACGATGATGCTCCGGCGCCTCGACGACGGAGCCATTGTGACCGAGGCGCGCGCTCCACACCCGCCCACCATGCCTCCCCGCAGCGAGCAATCCCCTTTGGACTGGACAAACGCCCTCAAAGAGGTCTGCTTTGCGCTGAAGGAGTACCTTCCGCGAATCGCCTGCGTTTCGGTGGGAGGTCAGGGGCACGGCCTCGTCCTTCTCGGCGCCGACGACCGCCCCCTTCGCCCGGCGAAGCTGTGGAACGACACGGAAAGCGCTCAGGACGCCGAAAAATTATCGATAATACTCCCAAAAAGCGAGTGGGAAAAGCGAACGGGGTCGATTCCAGGTCCGGCTCTGACCATTTCGAAGCTGGCGTGGACGGAGAGAAATCATCCCGGCCTTGTGAGTTCCGCCGCCCGCGTCATGCTCCCTTTCGACTACATCGTCTATTTCCTCACGGGCCGGGCGGTTACGGAGCGGGGCGGAGCCTCGGGAACCGGATATTTTTCTCCTTTCGAGAACTCATGGGATGAAGAAATTTTACGCCTCGCGCTGCCGGAGGCCGATTTCTCGGGAAAACTCCCCGCGATCATCGATTCCGGGGCGAAGGCGGGCACGGTCCGGGAGATCCCGGGAATGGAGGCCCTTGCCGGAGCCGTGGCCGGCGCGGGAACGGGAGACAACATGGCCGCGGCCCTGGGGCTCCATGTGGCTGAAGGGGACACGGTCCTCTCCCTGGGCACCAGCGGAACCATCTACAGCGTCACGCGCTTCGGCTGCCGGGACACCCAGGACGGGGCCATCAACGGGTACGCGGACGCCACGGGGCGCTTCATGCCCATGGTCACCACCCTCAACGCGGCGAAAGTGACGGACGAGTTCCGGCGGCTTTTGAACGTGGACGTGGAGACTTTCGACGAGATGGCGCTGTCGGCGCCTGCCGGTTCGGGCGGATTGGTTTTGCTGCCCTATCTCGACGGCGAGCGAACCCCCAACCTGCCCTTCGCGCGGGGGTGCCTCCAGGGGCTCCGCGCGGAAACCACGCGGAACGAGCTCGCTCGGGCGGCCGTCGAAGGAGTGGTCTGCGGGCTGCTGGAGGGGAGAGACGCCCTAGCGAGGGCCGGGGTGCCGCTGGATGGGCGTTTCGTTCTGACGGGAGGCGCCGCCCGCTCCCGTTCTTACAGGCAGATATTGGCCGACATGACAGGCCGGGAGATTTGGGTCTGTCCGGTGCCGGAGACCGCCGCCGCGGGAGCCTGCGTCCAGGGGGCGGCGGCCTTTTTCGGTGTCGATGTGGCGGCCATGAGCGAAAAGTGGGCCTTTCCGCTGGAGATAGCCGCGACACCCTCCGGATCCGGGGCGGGAGACGCTTCCCTTCGCGCCCGATACGAAGAAATTTCACGACAGTTCAGGAGAAACTACCATGATTCGACCCAATAACCCAGATCCGAAGGCTTCTTTTTTCGATCGCCTGCCCAAAGAAACAGGAATCGCGATGGTGTTGTTTTGCATCATCGCCGTTGGGCGTCTTGCCACACCCAACTTCCTGACCGTGTCCAACATGAAGATTTTGCTGCTGAACGGCGCTGTCATCGGATTTTTATGCCTGGGACAGACCTTCGTGCTTCTGACGGGGGGAATCGACCTTTCGACGGGGTCCATCGTGGCCATGAGCTGCGTTTTCGCCGCCGTCTTCATGCAGTACGCGGGAATTCCCTGGCCCGCGGCGGTGGTTCTGGTGATGCTCGTGGGCGTCCTCACGGGAATGCTGAGCGGCTTGATCATCCATTACGCGGGCGTGCCTCCTTTCATCGTCACCTTCGCGATGCAGGGAGTGGCGGCCTCCATTCCGCAGATCATCACGGGGGCCAACTTCATCATGATCACCCAGAAGGGGTACGCTCTCATCGGGCAGTCGCGTCCTTTCGGCGTCCCGTTCCCCGTCATCGCGCTGGTGGCCGCGGCCATATGCGCGACCGTTTTCCTCAGGAAGACGGTGACGGGCACCCACATTTACGCGGTGGGAGGAAATTCGGAGGCCGCTCGCCTGGCGGGCATCGACATCCGAAAAATCACGGTGCTGGTCTACGCCATATCCGGGCTGTGCGCGGCGTGCGGAGGAATCATCTACGGTTCGCGGATCATGGTGGGTTCTCCCAACCCCGGACGTGTGGGGGACGACTTGTTTTTCTCCATCGCCGCTGCCGTGGTGGGCGGGGTCAGCCTGTTCGGGGGAATCGGGACGGTTCTGGGGGCCATGATCGGCGCCGTCATGATATCCACCGTCTCGAACCTCATGAACGTTTTGAGCATCAATCCGTTTTGGCAGCCTTTGGTCATCGGGCTCATCATCTTGGGCGGCGTGACTTTCGACACGCTTCAGTCCTCCAAGCGTTTGAAGCTGCCCTGGCGAAAACTGTGGAGATTTTATAGTGAATCGAAATAACAGGGACAACGTTCCCAAATATCAATAAGGAGGTCTATGTTTATGTTCACGTTCACATTTACGAAGAAGGTTGTTGCGTGTGTTCTGGCAAGTGTCCTCGTTGCGTTCGTTTTCGCCGCCCTTCCCACACCGGCCGCCGGCGCGGACAAGAAGCTGGTCTTGGGCGTCGCTCTGCCGAATCTGACCAATCCGTACTACGTCACCATGAGAAAGAGCTTTCTGGAAAACGGGGAAAAGAACGGCTTCGAGGTTCGCGTTCTCATCGCGGACAATGACGACCTGAAGCAGCTTTCCCAGGTGCAAAGCTTCGTCGAGCAGAAAGTGGACTTCGTGGCGCTCAACTGCACGAGTTCGGGGCCCGGCGTCGCTTCGGTGCTGGAGCTCAACAAGGCGAACATTCCCGTCATCACGGTCAATCTGCTTCCAGATCCCGATATGATGAAACAGCAAGAGGCGACTATGGTCCAGGCCGTGGAGACGGACCAGAGGATGGGGGGCGTCTACATCGGCGAGCAGCTGGCAAAAGACCTGAACGGCGCCGAGGCCTATGTGGGCATCATAGGGGAGCCCACGTCCGTGTCGGCCAACACCCGTGACGACGGATTCAAGGAAGCGGTGGCCAACAGCGCGAACATCAAGGTCCATCCCGTGGTCGTCAACGGCAAGGTCGAGGAGACCACTGCCCTGAAGGTCACCCAGGAGCTTTTGATCGGGAACCCCAACATGAACATCATTTTCTCCGACACCGAACCGGCCGCCATCGGGGCGGCAAAGGCCATCGAGCAGCTGGGGCTCCAGGACAAGGTGAAGCTGTACGCCTTCGTGGACAAAGTCGGTGTTCAGATGATCATCGACGGAGACCTGATGGTGG
>JAISWV010000101.1 GCA_031270755.1 Synergistaceae bacterium | reverse complement strand
GCAAGTTGTTGTATGAATTGGAACTGCCCGAGACCCGCCAAATGGTGGGTCCATCTCCAGAAATGCCATTTCCGCCTTTTTTCGGAATGAGCGTAGGGATGTAGTCGTGCTATAATAACCTTTTTAAAAATTTAATTGATGGAGGGTATAGCCGTGCAAGGGCAAAATACGGATACCGTCAAGACGGAAGCGCCTAAGAGCGAAGCGGTCGAGTATTTGGGGAAAGTGCGCAACCTTGTCCACGAAGGACAGGGGAGAGGATTCGTCACCCATCAGGACATTGAGCGCCATATTCCCTTGGATACCTGGAACTCCGACATGCTCGACAACATCTTGAACAACCTTCAAGAGCTGGGCATCGAGGTCATAGAAGAAAGCCGGAACAAAATACAGGCCACGGTGACCATGGGGGAGGAGCTGCTGCCCTCCTTCGACACCGATATGGGGAAACTGGACGACATTCCCCTCACGGATCCGGTGCGTATGTACCTGCGCGAGATAGGGAAAGTCTCTCTTTTAACGGCCGAGGAAGAGGTTACCTTGGCCAAGCAGATGGAAGAAGGCGACCTCCAGGCCAAACAGAAGCTGACCGACGCGAATTTGAGATTGGTGGTCAGCATCGCGAAAAAATACATCGGCAGAGGCATGCTCTTTTTGGACTTGATTCAGGAGGGCAATCTGGGACTCATCCGCGCCGTGGAGAAGTTCGATTACCGCAAGGGATTCAAGTTCAGCACCTACGCGACGTGGTGGATACGCCAGGCGATTACGCGCGCCATTGCGGACCAGGCGAGGACGATCCGCGTGCCGGTGCACATGGTCGAGACGATCAACAAGATGGTGCGTATTTCCCGCCAGCTCGTTCAGCGCCTGGGCCGAGAGCCCACGGACGAGGAAATTTCGGCCGAAATGGAGATCGACCCTTCCAGGGTGGAGGAAATTCGTAGAATAGCTCAGTTGCCCGTCTCCTTGGAAACCCCCATCGGCGAAGAAGAGGACAGTCAGTTGGGGGATTTCATCGAGGACAGAGACCTTCCCAGCCCCGACGAAGCGGCGGCGGGACATTTACTGCACGAGCAGATCGAAGACATGCTGGACGCCCTTTCCACCAGGGAGAGAGAGGTGCTTCATTTCCGTTTCGGGCTCGAGGACGGGCATTCTTACACCCTCGAAGAGGTGGGGCGCAAGTTCGGAGTTACCCGGGAGCGTATCCGGCAAATCGAGGCCAAGGCCCTGCGTAAACTTCGTCACCCCAGCCGGAGTCGAAAATTGAAGGACTTTTTGGACTGAAATTTGTTTTTTGGCATTGAAATAGCGGCATATTCCAGGGGAGGTGGAGAACGTGTACTTTAGACGGAAATTCTTATGGGCGATGGGATTGCTTGTGCTTTTCGCGTCCACGTCCGCTGCGGCCACAGTGCCGAGAGGGGCGGTGTCGACTTCCAATACGAGAACGCAAGCCGCGAACGCAGCGGCGGCCAACTTGGGAGCCGGGCCTTCCGGCTCCGGACCAGGGGTGGACTTGAAGGCCATCGCCAGCCCCAAAAAACCTCAGACGTTCACAGGCTTCCCCGCGGGAACGCTGCCGGGCGACAGTCGCGGCGCTTCGGGAGACGGCGAAGGAAAACCCAGCAACAACCCGGTGGGTAAAGTCGTGTTTTCCGGTGACCGTCTGGATCCGGTCATCGGGTCGGAAATGGCGGGCTCCAAGCTGGATTATATCTGTGCCATAGCGGGGCACATGGGCTATACGATCGAGGGGGGCACGTATCTGCCCACCTCCCTGGATGCCGCTTACTCGTTCCGGTTGATGAGCGGAAGGCGGAGAATCTCCACTTTGTATTTCGACCGGGGTTTGAAGTTGTTGGAGGTGCAGTGAAGAGCGTTTTGCCGTGAAGTTGCGAGAAAATAGTGCCGCGTTTCCGTGTCGCGGCATTTTTTGTGCGTCGTTCGAGGGGTTTGCAAAATGAGCGCTCGGTTCATGAAAATGGTAAAAGGCGTCCGCCGAGGCAAGGCCATCGCCCGAAAGATCGGAAAACACTTTTTGTGGGTCGTTTTGGGGTTCGGGGCGTTGCTTTTCGGATCCGCTTATTTGGTGTGGCACCAGGAGCAGAATTTTCAAGGTTCTTATGTCAACGCGCTTTGGTCGGTACTGTTCACGCTCATCGGACAGGGCGAGTTCGCCACAAACCCGAGGACTTTCTCGGGCCGACTGATCGTTTTCGTTCTATCCATCGTGGGGGTGGCCTTGCTGGGGGTGATCTTTTCGGAGATCATGCAGCGTTTGATGGCAAGCAAATTGAGGGAGCTGATGGGGATGAGTCGGTGTAAGTACGCGGGGCACACTTTGATTTGCGGTTGGAACGAACGCGGACGCCTCATTTTGCGAGAACTGCTCGCCGCGGGAAAGCAGGTGGCGGTTATCGCTTCCGAGCGCCCTTCCTCCTTGGCCAACGACGTGTACTTCGCCGCGGGCTCTCCCGCCGACGAAGAGGTCCTTTCCCGCGCGGGCGTGACGGATGCCGCGGCGGCAATCATCTTGTCAAACCCCTCCGGGAGCCCGGACGACGCGGACGCGAAAACCATCCTGACCGCTTTGGCTGTCGAGTCCGCCAACCACGAGCTCTATAGCGTCATCGAGCTGGCCAACCCCGATAACGAACGCCATGCCCGGCTCGCCAAGGTGGACGACATCATTTACTGCGACAGCCTGATCGCCGAAATTACGGCGACTTGCGCGGTCCACGCGGGCATATCGGTTTTCATGAGAGATATTCTGTGCGCCTCCGACCAAGGACATCGTTTCGCGGCGTTCAACATTTCGGATGAATTCGGCGGAAAACCCTTGGGCGACTTTTTCAAGCGCCTTCGGAAAGACGGTCATCTGCCTGTAGGCGTTATCGCTCCGCCCAAAGACAACCCGCAGGCGCCTGTAGGGCTGTGGCTTTCTCAAATCAACCCGAAGGAGGACTTGACGGTCGCTTTGCCAATGAAGGCCGTTTGTATCGTTAAAAATTAGAGCCGCCGGCTCTTTACGGAATGGAGAACGACAATGTCGGAGAAAGTGCTTGGCTTCAGGGACTATTTGCGTTTATCGGAAATGAAGGTGGCGCTGATATCGTTGGCGCATTGCGTCAATGACATGTACGCCGCTTTCCTGGCGACTTTCATCCCTTTCATCAAGGACAATTTGGGGCTTTCCTACACTCTGGCAAGCAATTTCAACGTCATCGTGGGGATTTTTCACATCATCTGCCAGCCCGTCATTGGCTACATGTGCGATCGCATACGCAGACCCCTTCTCATGATGATCGGGCCTGTCTTCTGCGGCCTGGGAGCTGTCATGGTGCCCAACGCACGTTCTTATGGCGCGGCTGTTTTTTTCGCGGGACTTTGGGGCTTCGGCAGCGCCCTCTACCATCCCCAGGGAACTGGAGGAGTCGGTTACGTTTCCAAACCGGAACATTTGACCCGCTCTTTGACGTGGTTCAACATAGCCGGGACCGTGGGTACCATGCTCAGTCCCATCATCGCGGTGGGAACCGTGAAAGCCCTGGGCTACAAGGGACTTTTGGTGACGCTGGTTCCTGCCCTGCTTCTGGCGCCTCTCATTTATTTTTCCATGCCGTTCTTGAGAGATGAAGAACTCGCCTCAGACAAGAGGCGCAAGGGTTTTTTCAAAACCATCGGGGCCCTTTTCGCGGTGCTCTATCCCGTTTGGGGCGTGTCATTGATTCGTGACTCGCTTTTTCAGTGCATGCGTTTTTTCCTGCCTCTGAAAATAGCGGCTCGAGGCGGGAACCTGGAGTCCGTGGGAACCATCGTTTTTTGCCTCACCCTGGGCAGCACTCTGGCCATGATTCCGATGGGAGCGGCCGCCAAACGGTTCGGGAACAAGAGAGCCCTTCAGGGAAGCATGATCCTCGGAGCCGTCATTTTGCTGACGGCAGCCTTTACGACGGACTTTCTTTCGGTCGTGCTGGATGTCCTCGGAATTTCTTGCATTTACTCGACTCTGCCCTTGACCGTAGTCGTAGCGCAAACGCTGGCGCCTACCGAGCGCAGCGCGGCGAGCTCCATCGTCATGGGATTGTCTTGGGGCGTCAGCAACATCCTGGTGGCCCCTTTCGGCAAGCTGGCGGACACGATGGGTCTCGACGCGACTTTCGTCTTTCTGGCGGTTCTTCCCATATTGGGAATGCCTTTCTTTTGGGCGCGAGCTTTTAAAAAACTGGCAAACTGACGCAGAGCTCCATTCACTTTTTTCTATGCCCGACCGTTCTATGCCTGGCTGCGGAAGACTCCGCTTTTCTCGACGGTTCGCCCGCTGTTCACGAACTGTTCCAGCGTGTCGGGACTGAGCTGGGCGAACCCCGCTTTCCAAGCCATGATGGCAGCCTGGGTTCGGTCGCGGATGTCCAGCTTTTTGAGCATGTGGCTGACGTGATTTTTCACCGTTTTTTCGGACAGCACCATACGGGTTGCAACCTCGTTGTTACTGAGGCCTTGAGCCAGCCAATAGAGGATCTCTTTCTCCCTGGGAGTCAATTCCGCCAAGAGGTCGTTTTCGTTTTTACGCCTGGCGAAGCTCGTCATCAGTTTCCCGGCGACACGGGGATCCACGTAGGATTGTTCGCGGCTGACGGCGTGGATAGCCGCCAAGAGTTCGTTCCTTCCCGAGGACTTCAAGACGAAACCCAAAACGCCCTCTGCGGAAAGGGTCGCCAAACAATCTTCGTCGTCGTAGGCACTGACGGCTATTAGGGCCGTTCTGAGCTTGATGTTTTTGAGTTCCCGCACCAATTGAATGCCGTCCATTCTGGGCATGTTGATGTCGAAGAGCACAGTATCCGGAAGGTGTTCGCGAATCATCGACAAAGCCTCTTCTCCGTCTCCCGCCTCGGCCACGACTTGGATGTCGGGCTCCAGCTCCAGGATTTTACGAAGGCCGTCTCTGAAAAGCTTATGGTCGTCAGCCAAAACAACCTTTAACACTCTCAACCACCACCTGTCAATATAAGTCAGTGTTCATTTAGGACTTGAGGCCTAATTATAATGCACCTTTCATGAAAGCACAACGGCATTCCAGATTGGTATCGGGGTCGCTATAGGTACCTCGCTATAGGTATTGGAAGATCGCCGCTTCGGCGCGTCATTCGTGCCTGACTGCTTCTGCGGTATACTGATCTCGAAAAGATATCGAATCGAGAAGATCGCGCCGGATAAGGAGATAAGGAGGAATGCGTCGTGAAAACGGCTGTATTGGTGGCGATAGGTGATGAGCTTTTGAGCGGGATACGTCGCGAAGGCAACTGCGCTTCTTTGGCGTGGCTTCTGCACGACGCGGGATGGAAGGTTCTTCGCGTAGAGGTCGTGCCGGACGACGTGCCTTCGATTGCGGACACGCTGGGGCGTTGGGTGGGGAAGGCCGAACTTTTGGTTTTCTCCGGGGGGCTGGGGCCCACTCACGACGATAAAACGCGTTACGCCGTAGCCGAGTACCTGAAGTGCGGTTTGACCGTGAACGACGCTCTGTACGACCGCGTGGTCTCGCGGTTCGAGGGGACATCGCTGAAGGAGGTGGTCGAACGGTCCCGCCCGGTTCAGGGACTTCTTCCCGCGGAAACCCAAGGGGTATACAACCCCGCGGGCTCGGCCCTTGGCATTCATTTCGAGAAATTGGGGACCCGGGTCTGGTGTTTCCCCGGGGTGCCCTTCGAGTTCGAGGCCATGGTGCAGCAAGAGGTGGCGCCTTTCCTGTTTCGAGAGAAAGGGGGGAGAGTCTGGAAGTCCGCCGCGGTCGTCGGGGTTCCTGAAAGCCTGGCCGTGACGCAGGTGCCGGAGGTCGTCACGGACGAGCGCCTGCACGTCTCGGTCCTGCCCTCTTTCGGCTTGGTGGAGTTTGTGATTCGAGGCGAGGCCCCGCGGGTGGAGTCCGCTCTCCGTACGGTGCGCGAGCGCTTCGCGGGCAGCGTTTTGCCGGAGGGCTGCGCCACTCTGCCGGAGGCCATACTTGCAACGGGGCGGGAAAAGGGGCTGACGCTCTCGTGCGCGGAGTCCTGCACGGGAGGTTTGCTGGGCGCTGCGCTGACCGGCGTCCCCGGGAGCTCGGCCGTTTTTGCGGGGAGCGCGGTGACTTACAGCAACAAGGCAAAAAAAAGGGTGCTAGACGTGGAGTCGGCCCTTCTGGACCGGCATGGAGCAGTCAGCGGAGAGTGCGCGGAGAGCATGGCGAGAGGCGCGCTGCGGCATTACGGAACGTCGTTGGCCCTTGCTGTGACGGGAATCGCGGGACCGGATGGAGGCACCGAAGAAAAACCCGTAGGGACGGTGTGGTTCGCCACGGCTTCATGGACCGGGAGCGAAATGGAGAGCAGTTCCTTCGCCCGCCGTTTGACGGGCGGCCGGGATCTCGTACGTGAGCGCGCCGTTCGCATAGCGCTGACAGCAGTCTGGCGCCGGATGTGCGAGTTGTGACGAAGAACGCCGTTTTCTTGACTTCTCCGTTACACTGTCGGATACTTAGCACTTAGCGTTGCCGTACATCTAACAATAAATAAAAATATGTCAAAAATGGGAGTGAGCTTTCAGATTGTCTAAGAAGAGAACCCCGCAAAGCCGGGAAGAGGTTTTAGAACAGGCACTCGAGGATATTCGAGAAAAATTTGGACAGGGTTCCATCATGCGCTTGGGAGAAAACGTCAAGGCCAACATCGAGGTCATTTCATCGGGAATTTTGCCGTTGGATGTGGCCTTGGGGATTGGCGGTTTTCCCAAGGGAAGAATTATCGAGATCTTTGGCCCTGAGGGGTCGGGCAAGACGACCGTGGCCCTTTACGCCATCGCCGAAGCGCAGAAAGCGGGGGGCGTGGCCGCGTTCATCGACGCCGAGCACGCGCTGGACCCGCGGTTGGCGGCGGCCTTGGGGGTCAATATCGAGTCGCTTTACCTGTCTCAGCCGGACAGCGGAGAGCAGGCGCTTTACGTATTGGACACGCTGGTGCGCAGTGGAGCCATCGATATCGTGGTGGTGGACTCCGTGGCGGCTCTGACGCCTCAAGCGGAAATCGACGGCAGAATCGGGGAGAGCCAGCTGGGCCTCCAGGCGCGGCTGATGTCTTATGCGCTGCGGCGCTTGACGTCTATCATCTCGAAGACCAATTGCTGCGTTATTTTCATCAACCAGCTCCGTGCGCTGATTTCGACAGGTTACGGCGCCGGCCCGTCGGAAACCACCACCGGCGGACGAGCGCTCAAGTTCTACTCCTCCGTGCGTCTGGAGGTTCGCCGCGGCAAAAAAATCGACAAAGGCGACGACACCATCGGACACGAGCTGTTCATGAAAGTCGTCAAGAACAAACAGGCGCCTCCTTTCCGAACGGCGCACGCCAGCTTGATCTACGGCAAGGGGATCCCCAAAGGAGTGGCCGTGGTGGATATGGCCGTGGACTACGAGGTCATCAAGAAAAAAGGCTCGTGGCTCGCCTATAAAGGAGAGACTCTCGGGCAGGGAAAAGAAGCGGTCGCTCAATTTCTCGAAAAGAACCCCGAATTGGAGCAGGAGGTCGTCGCCGAGATAATGACGGCCGTCAACAAAGGCATGGGGTACATCACTCCCACCTCGGAACCCCGAGAAGGAGAAAAACTGGAAGACGTCTCCGCCGAGGCCCTCGACGTCGAAGAAGGCATCTTGGACCTCTCGGAAGATGAAAAATAAATAAAATAAAGGTCGATAAAATAAAGGTCGATTGAAAAAGTAACTGCAACTTTATAGGGGTAAATGCAACCGAGAAAAAATGGGGATAAAATAAAATGTAAAAAATTCTTCCATGGGGGTTTACAAAATCGTAACACCGAGGTATCATACCTAAGCTCCTTGTTGCGGAGGTTGTTGAAAGCGACTTCGCAAGAAAGAGAAAGTAAGAAAAACCTTGCGAATGGTTGTAAAGTCAGCCTTAAACAAGGTAGAAACTTGACAAATTTACAGGCGAGCCAACAGAGGCGAAGAAGTGAAAATGGTCGAAGAGAAGCGGAAACAGGCGAGAAGCGATCGAGACTGTCGCGAGAGCGGAGGTCAGTGCGTTTTGGGCGTGCTTTGAATTTTGAGTATGCTTTAAAAGAAGAAGTGAGCTGAGAGTTTGATCCTGGCTCAGGACGAACGCTGGCGGCGTGCTTAACACATGCAAGTTGAACGACGGCTGTTTGAAGCGGCAACGCGGAGGGCGGTACGGAGTAGCGGACGGGTGAGTACAACATGAGAAGCTATCC
>JAISWV010000052.1 GCA_031270755.1 Synergistaceae bacterium | reverse complement strand
AATCCCGGCTCACGACAAGGCGGCGTTTTTGAGAAATTACGAGCATACCTTGGGGCGGGTCGAGAGGGTCTCCATAGGAGGCTCCCTGTCGCCGGGCCTCGACAACTCCATTTACGCGCCTTTGATACGAAACGCGAAAAACAACTCGGTCCCCACAATTTTACATCCGATAGAGGAAGATCTGGACGTGGTGCTGGAGGAGGTCCCGAACGCGGTGAAGCTGGACTATCAGGCGTCTCGTCAGGAAATGCCGCAATCGGCGCTGAAGGACAAAATCGATTCGTTTATGTCGCGCGCCGAGGCGTTGCACCGCAGAGGAACGGAATGGGTGCTGGCCTCTCTCTCCAGAGAAAAAGTGATCTTCTCCTCCCTTAAAGGAGCTTGGGTCGCCGAGGGGCAGAGTTCGGAGATGCTTTATATTTACGCCGCGGAGGATGCGCTTCTGGCCGGAATGATCGCCGCCATGATGGAGCGCGCCTCCCCCGAGGAGGTCGTCCGGCTGGCCATGGCCTGTCACTGGGAGTGCGCCACTCACCCCGAAAAATTCCCCCGGGGCAGGGAGTGCGTGGAAGAACTGCGCCGGCGGGTTCTGCTGACCCCAATTGACTGAGCTCGAAGCGAGTACGAGATCGATCTCTCCACATTTTTACAAGACGAAAGTTTCCCCCGGAAATATCCGAAAAAAGAGTGAAAGGGGATCGATTTTTATGGTGGACAATAAATCTCAAAGCGCGCAATACACGTACCAGAGCACCCAGATTTCCACGGCAACAAAGGAACAGCTTCTCCTCATCACCTATGACATCGGCATCCGCTCGTGCCGTATGGCGGAGGCGGCGCTGGACACGGACGACAACAAAACTCAAGACTTCGACCTGGCCCACAGGGAAATTCTCCGGGCCCAGGAGGTCATTCGCGAGCTGATGGTCACCTTGAACACCGAAAAGGGCGGAGAGATGGCTCAAAACTTGATGCGGCTCTACGATTACATGTACCAGCAGCTCGTAGAGGCCAACGTCAAGAAAGACCCCAAGAACATCCACACCGTTTTGACTATGTTGGAGGACCTCAAGGAAACGTGGGAGGAAGCCTTGATGAAATTGCTGAAAGAATATCAGGCGGCCCACCCCGAGGACGAGGACCTGAAAGCGGTGAGCAATCTGAACCTCAAGGACCTGAAGACGCCGGCCGAACCCCGTGTCGCTCCAGCGCCCGATAAAGCTCAAGCCGGGGGACTGAACATTGCGGGATGACATTTTGGAAGAAGTCAAGAATCTGCTGAACCTGGAGCTGAACCTATACAATACCTTGAGGAAAATGGTCTCCCGGGAGCTGGAGGCCATCATCCTGGATGGCGACATGGAGAAACTTCTGTCGATTCTTCAAGAAAAACAGGACGTCATTTCTCAGCTGCAGCTGCTGTCGGATACCTGGGGAGACGCGCTTCCCATGCTGGGGCTCGAAGAACTCAGGGGAGCATCGGGGTTCTGGGAAAAATTGTCCGCGTTGTTCTCCGAAAAACGGTCCGCCGAGTTCAATCAAGTCTTGTCGAAGACCCGATCTGCCGCCGAGGACTTGATGAACGCGGAAAAGACCGTTCAGGCGGAGCTCGAAAAACACGTGGACCACCTGCGGAGCAGAATGCTGCAGGTGACCCGAGGGCGGGGGGCGTTCATCAACTACGCGAAGTTGGGTGGAGGGTACTTTGACCCCGGCAATCAATAAAATTTCGCTTTCAAAGACTCTTCTCGCCGTGTTTTGGTGCGCGTTTTGGCTCCTGTCTTTTTGTGTCTTCACGCCGGTCTGCCGAGCGGAAGAAAACGGCCTTCGCTCGGCCGGCGCTCTGTCGGACCCGGCATCGGAGGATGAACAAATTCCCGACCCCGAACTGCGCCGGGAGCGAAAAATAGGCCGCAAAACCCTGGAGGCCATCGAGAAAAACTGGGAGCTCGTCGCGGACCCCGCCCGCCTCGCTCATCTTTCCATGATCATGAACAAACTGAAACCTCATTTGGAGCGTAAAATTCCCTACGAGGTCCGCATCGCCCGTATGGACATGCCCAACGCTTTTTGCCTTCCGGGCGGTTTCATCTTTTTCACGTCGGGGATGCTGGGCCTTTTGCACTCCGACGCCGAGATCGCCGCGGTCATGGCGCACGAGATGGTTCACGTGGACCGGAGTCACGGTATGAAAATGGCGGCCAAAGCCAACAAAATCAACTTGGCGGCACTGGCCGTGGTTTTGGCCTCCGGAGGAGCGCTGGCGCCCACCGTGCTGGCCCAGGTCGCCCAGGTCGCCGTCAACAGCGCGTACTCCATCGAGTTTGAAAAAGAAGCCGACAGCATGGGGCTGGACGTGCTGATCGCGGCGGGTTATCCCCCGTCCGCGATGGTGACCATCATGGAGGGCTTCATGCACGAAGAGATGAAGCAGCCCATTCGGGAATACGGGATCTACATGGATCACCCCGACTCCGTCGAACGAGTCCAGAGCATGGGGAAAAAATTGAAAGAGCTCGATATCGCCTTGGAAAGGAAATACCCTCTTCACCTGCTGCGGACCGCGGTTCGGAAGGAAGGGGAAAAAGCGCGGCTGCTGGTGGACGACGTGGAAGTTTGGGAAGGCGATGACGACGACCCCACACTCGAACTCCTCCAGCGGGCCAAGGAGCTTTTGGACAGAGATTTTCAGATGGAAATGGCCCCCTACGATCTTCGCCTGGAGGACACGGAAGAAGGCGGCGTTTTGCGCCTGAAAAACAACGTCTTGGCCCGCGCTCCCCTGCCCAAGGAAATGCCCGGGCTCCCCGTCCTCAGGGAAAACCTCCTGCGCGCTTTGGCCCGGGCGCAAAAAAAACACCCCATCGCCAAGTACTTCGATTGACCTCAGGGGGACAGAGCTCGTTCGCCTAAAAACGGGCTCCCCGATGAAGAAACTAAGCGATTCGCACACACAGCTCCTTCTGTAGCTTCGCTAAACCTGCGGTACGCGGGCTCTCTGCTTATGGCCCCCTGCGGCAAATGGCCTTGACTGAGCGTGGTACGCGGAGCGTTTCATATGCAGAAATCCTCGATGAACTCCGGCCATCCGTCCTCCAGGGAGGTCTCGTAGCTTTCGACGACGGACATTTTCGTGACGTCGTCGACGTAGGCGTCGTTCTCCAAGTTGGGAAGGTCTTCCGCTCCTGCCCGGCAATAGACGTCGAACAGTTTGTTGTGAGCATACACGCCGCTCAAGAAAAACACCTCCTTTTTGATCGAAGCTCAGGGGGGCGGAGCTGATGAAGAAACTGAGCGACTCACGCGGCTCGTGCTTCGCCGGTTCGCTGCTTATGGCCCCCTTAAGCGTGGATTTTACTCCACTCGAACATTCCCAGCGCTGCGGCGACGCTGGCGTTCAGCGATCCGACCCTGCCCTGAACGGGAATACGAAGAAGCTGGTCGCAGCTTTTCCCCACCAAGCGGGAAATTCCATCGTCCTCCGCCCCCACCACGAAGGC
>JAISWV010000046.1 GCA_031270755.1 Synergistaceae bacterium | reverse complement strand
TCGTATCCGTTGGAGTTCATTTGGCGCTGTCCCAGGAAATGGCCTACCAGGTCCGGCGTCTTGAAGTTCGTCAGCCCCAATATCCCGTCGTCCACCAAGGCCAGAGCCAGTTCGCCCTTGGCGGGTTTGCCCTGAGAGTCGGTCAGGGTCAGGGTAATCGGCAGTTTCGCCGCGGGCTCAATCTTTGAGGGCGCGTCGATCCCCACGTTCAGCCGTGACTCTCCCACGCCCACTTGGATTTTCTTGACTCCAATGGCGCGGTGGGTGCTCCACGCCTCTTCTTCCGCCACGGGGCGGATCAGCCAAGCGGCGCACCAGGCGTTGGGGATCATCTGCTCCGTTATCGGAACCTCGACGACGGTCTCCGCCTGAGTCACCTTTAGAACCTTGCGATCGACGGGCCTCATCGCCTCCACGTCGAAGAGCAGCAGCCCCTCGAAAGGAGAACGCAGTGTAATCTTAGCCGTGTCGCCTACTTTGTAGAGTTCCTTGTCCAGCTCGATTTCCACGCGGTCCAACAGTTGAGATCCCCCGCCGGCGTACTCGGGGTCGTCGGCGTAAAAGCGGACGGAAGCGCTGGTGTTGCCCTGCGCGTCTTCCACCCGTACCACGTATGTTCCCCAGCGTTCGGGCTTGAAGGTGAACTCTCCTACGCCGTCTTTGACCGTCACGGGCTTGCCGGCGATTTTGTTGTATTCTTCGCTGCTCTGCCAGCGTGTGTGGCCGTCCACTTCCACGAGATTGTAGTTCCAGGTCGCCCGGTAAAGGGTGGCGGTGAGTTCGCCGGGGTCGGCCGGTTCTTCCTCGGGAGTGAGGGCCGCGACGCGGAACTTGAGGTCGCCGCCCACCGCCAAGGTTCCCTCGGGGGCGGTCAAGCCCAAAAGCCAGGGCGAGGAATAATAAGGAAGGGTCATTGTGTCGGACACCCAACGCCCCCCCTCCTCCATGGCGCTGACGTGGACCGTCACGTCCACCGCCGGCGCCCGCCAGTCATCGTCGTACAAAAAAAGCTCAAAGCTCGCTTTGCCTTCTTCGTCGAGGACCCCCTCGACGATCATGTCGCTGATGGGGGAAAATTTTCTCTCGGCGTCGTCGAAAGTGTAAGGTCTCCATTTGTCTTTCCGGGGGACGAAAGAGCCCCGCCTCGCGCGCCACGAGGCCTCCCATTTCAGCCCGGCGCCATCCACGCCGAAGAGGTACCGCGCGGCGACGTCGAACGGAGTTTTTGCCTGCGGTATCAGGTATTTGACGTCGGTGTCCAGTTTGACCTCGATGCGGGGCGGCGCGAAGTCCTCCACGGAGAAGGACATGATCGCCAAAGGACGGCTTTCGTCGCCGGGAATGAAGAGGGAGACGTCCCAGGTCCCGGTCAAGGCGCTGTCGGGAAGGTTCAGCTCGAAGAGGGCGCCGCCTTCCCCGCTCAAAAGCGAGGTCCCGCGTTTCGCCGTGCGCCCCAGCGGGTCGTGGACGACGAACAGCACGGGGAAGGGCTCGGGCGTGGAAAAATCGTGCCCGCGAACGACGGCCTTGAAGGGAACGTGCTCGCCTGTGCGGTAGATATCCCGCGCGGAAAAAATCACGGCGTCGTAACCCGACCTCAGCCAGGGGCGCCCGGAGGTGTCGAAGGTCTCCTGGGACAGCAATCCCCGGGTGAGTTTCACGAAAGTGATATCCTGCGCCTGCGGACCCTCCGGGTCCTTCGGGTCCGAAGTAGAAACCGCGGAAACCGTCACGCAAAAGGGAGTTCTGTCGTCCGTCTCCCAAACTTGATCGCGCTGCAGGTGCCACACGCCGTCTTTGTCGGTTTGCCCCTCGGCCAGCAGTTGATTCGCGGAGCTGTAGACCCGGACGTTGGCTCCGGCCACGGGCTCCAGTTTCGAAAGGGTGTTGACCCAGACCAAAATGCCGTCTTCCCACAGCCGCACGGCCGCCCCCAAATCGCTCAAGTTCACCATTTGCTGACGCTCGTACCAGTACTCGTGATCGGGGTTGCGGACCGTCAGCAGAAAGAGCCCGCGGTTCCCTACGGAGCGGTCGGCGCTCAGAAGGTCCTCGATGACGATGCTGCGGCGCACTTTTTCGTTGAAAGGAAGAGAGAGCTGGATTTCTTTATTGGCGACGCGCCTGGCCAGGTCCCGCTGGAAGTACGTGTAATCGCCGCGCATGAAATAGAGGATGTTGTTTTCATAAAGCCTCCAGAGCCCCAGTTCCAGCTTCCCTATGTTGACAAGCTCCACAGGGACTCTTCCCCCCCCCAGAGGCGACAAAAACATTCCCGACGCGGGAAAGTCGATGGATGGAGGAAGGTCCGGAATAATCAAAGCCTGGACGTGGTTTTGTTCCAGGACAATGCCGCCTTCTTTGGTGGACAGGCCTTTTTTGAAAGTAAAAGTATACCTTTCCCTCGGCTTGAAATCGCCGTGGATAAAAAACCTGCTTCTGTAGGAATAGGAATCCAGCGTGAACGGTACCTTCGGTTCCACTTCGATGAAGCCGGAAGCGGTGTCCAGATCGACGTTGAGGTTGGTATCCACGTATATGTAGCGGCTGTCTTCATCCGCGAAGATCGAATCTATTCTCAGGACAGGGTTGATTGTGAAAAACTGAACTTCTTTTTTTTCCAGCCCCAAGGTCCCGGCTTCGCCGCTCAATCCTGCGGCTAAGTGCATGACCAGGGTGATCCCATGGGACAGCTTGTTGACGGGAACGATCACGTGAAGAGTTTTCGCGGCTACGCCGGAGAGGCGAAAGCCCTTCGGGTTTCCATCATAGTCGGTGATGGAAAGAAAGCCCCTCAGACGGGAGGGGGAAACGGGAATGTTGAAGTCGAGCTGGACGTCGACCTCGTTGTCGCGCGTCCCGGTGGCCCGGGCGGACAGAAGCGTCAGGGGATCGGTCTGAAAGGAGTAGGTTCCGGCGGGGACGCTGCGGCCCTTCAGGTTTTTCAGATCGCCCTTGACCGACGCGGTGTAGGTCGTGGCCATTTCCAAGGGGGCCAGAAGGGAGGCCGAAAAGGTGCGCTGGTCCAGCCACTTGCCCTCGGCTTGGATCCGGGGCGTCACGGTGAAGGGAAAATCGGAGACCGGCAAGGATTTACCGACCTCCTTCTTGGCGACGATGGCGTCGTTGAAGGTCATTTTGAACGCGACGTTGTTCGAAACCCGTCCTGTGGGGGTAAAAGTGGGACTGCCCCGGGTATTTTTCGCGGGGGCCGCCTCCGCGCCGGAAACAAAAATCAAGCTCGAAACCAACAAAATTAAAACCATCAGTCGTGATGTTTTACTCATCGATGTTCCTCCAGTAACCACAATTCAAAAAGCGGTCTTGCGGCCGCTTCTCTCGGGAATTTTTATCCTGCAACTATTCCACAACTTCGAAGGTCAGAGTTTCGAAGGGGAAAGTCGCGGTGTACTTCCCGGGCTGGGCGGGGATCATGCTGCCCAGAGCTCCGGTCAGCAGATATTGCCCCGCTTCGATGCGGGCTCCGCCGGAAACGGTGCTGTTGACCAGCCACAAAAGGGCCTTCCATTGGCCGTCCAAAGCGTCGGTTCCCTTGCCTTTGTTGACGACGGTTCCGTCCCGGGACAAAACCACCTCCATGGAGTCCACGTCCAGCTGTGTTTCATGGGCGGGCCCCACGGCGAAGCTCTTGCTGCCGACCCCGGCCGCCGCCAAGTCGAAAAAGCCGAGATTGGCCATGTCCGCGAAGAAAAGCTGCGGAATTTCGATGGCGGTGTGGATGCTGGCGATCAGCTTTTTCAACTCCTCTTCGTCTTTGACCGGGGACTCGATGGATGCGGCGGTCTTGAAAGCGAACTCCACTTCCAGCATCATCCCCGGGAAGGACTTGAGGGTAAAAGGAGTTTTCGGGTCCGCTATCTCGGTCATCCCGCTCTTCAAAAGAGGAGCTCTGGCCGGGCCGGGGGCCTTGAAACGCTCCAGCTGGGCCGCCGTGGTGAGGCCCGCTTTGTAACCGGCCACGGCGTCGCCTTCCAGAAGCTTCAAGAACAGAAGTTCCTGGATTTCGTAGGCGTTCTCCTCGGTTTTTTCCGCCGCGTCGACTTGAGGAAGAGGAAGACGCTCTCCATTTTGCATTGCCTTGTAGAGAATCTCCGCCTCTTCTTCCGCTTTTTCGAACTCGATGCCGGCGGCCGGAGAGACAAAGGCGAACACCACCAACAAGAACAGCGGCACGCATAAAGCCCTTTTCGCAAAACTGCGTTTTCGTGTTGATTCCCACATCGACATAAAAACCCCTCCTTAAATGGTATTTGTCGTCCTGAAAAGCATTATATCAACATTTCTATCATTCTATCTTTTTCGTGCACATGCGCTTTTGATACTTGACATGACATATCCAGAATTATATTATGAGCCCACCCAATCGCTTAAAATTTCTTCGGGCAGAATCGAGGGCCGAGATGTTGATCACACGGGAGACGGATTACGCGCTGCGAGTCCTGCGCGCCTTGTCGGACGGAGAACAGGTCACGGTGGGCGATGTGTGCAAACGAGAACTTCTTCCGCAGCAATTCGTCTATAAAATCCTTAAAAAAATGGAGCAAGCCGGTTTTGTGCGTATCGCGCGAGGAGCGGGGGGTGGTTGCCGCCTGACCGCGGATCTGGACAAGACGAGTCTTTACGATTTGGTGGATGCTATGAAGGCAGAACGTCTGGTGAGCGCCTGTATGCAGCCGGGCTTTCAGTGCGCGTGGCGAAAGGACGGCGCCTCCAGCTGTGTGGTTCATGGGCAGCTGCAACAAATTCAAGAGGTACTGGATACCGAACTGCGCAA
>JAISWV010000423.1 GCA_031270755.1 Synergistaceae bacterium | reverse complement strand
CTCAAAGACATCAGGTTTTTGACGCCCTCCTTGGCATAGTAAAGCATCATAAAAAAGCTGCCTATCGCTATACCGAAATAAGGAAAAAACATAGGAATTTCCGTCGCTGGAGAAAATTGGACCCACAGCCTGGGTCCCATCGTCATCGTGTAGTAACACGTCACGGCAAAAAAGAAAACTGTGACCATATTGGCGAGAAATTGCAGCAATTCGTTTGCCAATCGCGGAAGCGCATTTCTCAACATTTCCATCCCGATATGGTTGCCCCTTTTGGCGGCGGCGATAGCCCCCAAGAAAGAAATCCAGACAAAAAGATACCTTGCGGATTCCTCTGACCATGAAAGAGGCGCCCTGAAACAATATCGCCATATCACTTGCATGAAAATGATGACAGACATCGATCCGAACAGAAAAGATAGCGTCCAAAGCAAAATTTTGTCGAGTTTCTCAAAACAACGATCCAAAAATCCAACCAAAGCGCACACTCCTCTCTGTAAAAAATACAAGTGATCCAGGAACCTTTGAGTTGTGCAATGGTATCCTGGATCGTCATTTGTCTTATTTTACGGCGAGAATCTGCTCGATGAGTGCTCCAAAATTCTCGGAATAACTGTCATACACGGATTTTACCGCATTGCGGAACGCGCTCAATTCCGGCGTGGTCACTTCCACTTTTTGTTCCTTTATCTGTCTCAAGTAATCCGATTCCACATCCGTCGAGAGCTTGCGCTGAATGTCTCCGGCTTCTTTTGCCGCTTTCAGGATCGCGTCTTTTTGGGCACCAGAGAAACCGTCGAAAAGGTCTTTCCGGATCAGCAGGGGTTCCGCCGCGTAAATATGGTTGGTTATCGCGAAGTAAGGCTGAACCTCGTAAAGTTTGTAAGCGATCATGTGACCATTCGGGTTCTCCTGTCCATCTACTGTCTTCAACTGCAAAGCGGCAAATAACTCGCTGAAAGCCATCGGAGTGGGAATGGCCCCTAAAGCCTCGAATGTCGCGATATAAACTTTGCTTTCCGGAACTCTGATCTTCAGCCCTTTCAGATCTTCCACAGAGTTTATCGGTTTCTTTGAATTGCTTATGTTTCTGAACCCGTTATCCCAAAAATAGAGAAGCTCTAAATTTTTATCTTCCAATTTTTTGGCTAAAATCTTGCCGATTTCGCCATCCAAGACTTTGTACACAACATCTCTGTTGGGAAAAAGAAAAGGCATATCGAGAACGCCGAATATTTTTTCAAAATTGGTGACGGCCATAGAAGATTCCAGCGCTATGTCGATAGTTCCAAACTGAACCGCTTCCACAGCCTGCCTGCCGGAAGCCAATTCATTGTTGGGAAATATATCGATTGTGATCGTGTTGGCGGAATATTTCTCAACGCGCTCCTTAAATTCCAACGCCCCCTGATGATAGGGATGTCCGAGAGGGCCGGGGTGGTGCATTTTAAGGTTATACACACTATCCGCCGCAAAAGCGTTTGAAAACGCAACAATCGTCAACCATGCCGTGCACAGGAAACTAACGGAGAATTTTTTCATTGTGGACCCCTCCTTATATTTTCCGGGCTGAAAACAGCCTGCGGTTCTCAAAACACGAATTCAGATGAAGTCGTCAATCTACTGGTCGATAACAGAGCCGTCCAAGTGGAGCCTCGTTTCGATTTTTCTGCGGTCGAACGGGAATTTTTCGGCTGCTCCGGCAACAAGCTCCACGCCGATACCTGGAGCGTCCGGAATGACGATGAACCCGTTTTCGCACTTCAAAGCGCTCTTCACTATGTCTTTTTGGCGGAATCTGTCGTTGTGTTCCGAACCGACTTTTCCGTCGACAAACCGTTCTGTCGCCGCTCCTCGATCATCGCCGGGGTATTCCTGCAAAGCGAAATTGGGGATGCACGCCGCGATCTGTACGCAAGCCGCCGTGCTGACAGGGCTGAGCGGGTTGTGCGGTACGACGCCCACTTCGTTGGCTTCGGCAAGCGCCGCTATTTTTTTCGCTCCGGTAATTCCTCCGCACATGCAGACATCGGGCCTTACGTAAGAGACCGCGTTTCGGCGCAGCAAGAGTTCAAATTCCTGCGGAGTGTGGAGGCGTTCTCCTGTGGCGATTGGGATATGGATTTTTTCCGCGATTGCCGCCATAGCGTCAAAATTATCCGGTGTGGTCGGATCTTCGAAAAAGTAGGGATGATATTTTTCGATTCCGCGCGCCAGCACTACGGCCTCGGCGGGCTTCAGTTGACGATGGATTTCGATGCAGAGATCCACGTCGTCGCCGACAGCTCCCCTGTATTGCCTTACCCGGTCGATAGCGCGTTCAATTTTTTGCACGTGAGTTTCAAAATAAGGTTTGCTGCGCGGCTCATCTAAAAAAGGAGTCAAATGGCCGATAGCCGTGAAGCCTTTGTTTTTGGCGTCGATACAATTTTTGACAAGCTCTTCCGTGCTTTGCCCTCCTACATGATAATAGACCCGCGCCTTATCGCGGCATTTTCCGCCCAAGAGTTGATATACCGGCACTCCAAAATGCTTCCCGGCGATATCCCAAAGCGCGATATCAATTGCGCTCAACGCTCCCATAATGGCCGCACCTCTGAAATGATAGGCGCGATACATATACTGCCAGAGATGTTCTATTCTAAGCGGGTCTTGACCTATCAGACATTGAGCAAAAGAATTGATGGCTTCGCGAGAGGCGTCGAGAAACGCCCACGTCCCAGATTCTCCCAGCCCGACTATCCCTTCGTCGGTATGGACCTCGGCAAATAAAAAACGATTGACGCCTATCGCTTTGACCTCTGTGATTTTCATACCTCGCCCTCCTTGTTTCTAACTATATTCTTGCTGCCGCCGCAGTAACTGTTC
>JAISWV010000421.1 GCA_031270755.1 Synergistaceae bacterium | reverse complement strand
CCAACCGTTTCGACCTCGACTGTCTGGCGAAGCGCATGGCGCGTATTGCCCGGGAACGTTCGTGATGGAAGCCTTTACCCGTCCAGCGACGATTGAAGACCTGAAGACGCTGATACGGGTTCTGAACGATCAGGGTGTCGACTATCTACTGATCGGCGGCTACGCACTCTATGCCCACGGTTATCATCGTGCCACCACAGACATCGATGTCCTGGTGCCTGCTACCAGGGAAGCCGGGGTAAGACTGCGTCAAGCGCTGATGGCCTTGCCCGACCAAGCCGTCGAAGAACTCGATCCGTCCTGGTTCGAGGAAGGCGAAAACATCCGGGTCGCGGATGTCTTCGTGGTGGACATTATGCTCAACGCCTGCGGCGAGACCTTCGAGACGCTGAAACAGTATGCCGAAACCATTGATCTGGACGGCTTTCCAGTGCGCACGGTCAGCCTGGAGGGATTGTTGCTCACCAAGCAGACCGTTCGCGACAAGGATGTGGCCGACCGTGCCGTTCTGGAGCGCGCCTTGGAGATGTTCCGGCAGGAACCGGAGGATCCGAATATCGAGGATTTTCCCCCAATCGACAAGTAAATTGCGGGGTGCAGGGAAAGCCTTCCCCTGCCCCCCGCAATTTGAAAGACTGAAGTTCGTTACTGAGCTGGTACGGTTCCCGGACTACGCGGGCTGTCCCTGCCGCCCATATTATGTTCCTGACACAAGCTACAAATTCATCCGCCCGCTTTCTTGCCCAGGTCAGGCTTTCCTTGCTCGTGACCCTGGTCACCCTCCCTTTCCTGCTCTTCTTCCTTTACCAAGCTCCGCGGCCTGAATCCTTCGGGCAATGGCTCTATCTCGCCAGCGCTTTGGCTTACTACACCTTCGGTCTGCTCTTGCTGCCGCTGGTTTTGTTCCCTTTGGCCCTGACCCGGCCCACCGGTTTTCTGCCGGTGTTTTTCTTCTGGGCCTGGCTGTTGTTTTTGATCGTAGACACCTTTGTCTTCGTGTCCTACACCTACCACATCGACCTTGAAGTGCTTCTGATGGTCGCCGCCGATTTTCACGGGCTTGGCATCCCCCTCGAAATCTTGATTCTCTTCGGGCTTCTGGCCGGGGGACTCTTGGTCGTCCTGCTCCTCGTCCATCGCCGGCTGGAGGGCGGAAAAGGAACCCGCCGGCGGTTCACGCCGGCTCTGGCGGCGTTGACGCTGAGCGCGGTTCTCTTTGGCCTCAATTCCCTCATCCACGGCGGGGCGGCCGCCAACGGCCGTGAAGACCTCATTCTCTACGACAGTTTTCTCCCTTTCTACCGGCCCTTTACCCGTCACTCCGCGGTTCTGGAACTGACCCATCGGTTCCCCGGCCTGTTTCCGACCGGGGGCGGCCAAGCCCTGGAAGCGCGCGGCCAAGGCCCCTCGAAACCGGCCCGCTACCCTTTGAAGCCGCTCGAGTTTCGCCCGGAAAAGGCCGGATCGTCCGGCCCAAACCCGATACTGTTCATCGTGCTGGAAAGCTGGCAGTTCGCGGCCATGAACCCGGAGATCACCCCCAACATCTGGACGTTTTCCCAGTCGGCCGACCGTTTCACCAACCACCTCTCCAGCGGCGTGGGCACTATCCAGGGCCTTTTCGGACTCATGTACGGCATCCATCCCCCCCTCTACGATGCGCTGCTGCACGTCCCGGAGTCCTATCCCAGCGTCTTCACCGAAGCCCTGAATGACCAGGGTTACGAGGCCAGGGTTTTTACCGGTAGCGACATTGGCCGCCACCGACTGAGAACCCTGTTTTTCTCCAAGGTCAAACCCGAGAATTACCATACCGCTGCCGACGCCGTGCTGGTCGAGCGCTTCCTGGCCAGCCTGGCCTCCCCGGCAGAGGCGGACCGGGCGGGACCGAACGGCCGGAATCCAACGGAACCGCTTGTCCAAACGGCCCGGCCGAGGTTCGATTTCATTTTTCTGGTGTCGTCCCACACGCCCTACTCCCACCCGCCCGAGTTCGCCAGGTTCCAGCCGACGCCGGAAATCAGGGGCGGCTACATATTTGACCGGGATACCGATCCCAAGCCTTATCTCAACGCCTACCGCAACAGTCTTTATTATCTCGACTCCCTGGTGGGTTCCATCCTTGCGGCGCTCAGGGAGCGGGGCCTTTACGACCGGACCTGGATCGTGGTGACCGGGGATCATGCCGAGGAATTCAACGAAAACGGACGGGGGCACTGGGGGCACGGCAACAATTTCAGCCGGTGGCAGACAGCGACGCCCCTGGTCGTAAAAAGGCCTGGCCAAACCCAAGGTCGGATCGTGGAAAAGCGCAGCTTCCATCAGGACGTGGTGCCCACGCTCATGGAGGAGGCGTTGGGCTGCCTGACCGACCACCGGGCCTACGCGGACGGCATCAACCTTTACCGCCTCCCCGCGGGCGAAAGGGCGACCGTGGTGAGTTCCTATTTCGACACCGCCTACATCGTGGGCGACACGGTGTTGGAAAAGCTCAGGAGGAAGCGCTATTCCCTTACCGACATGTCCCCCTTGCCCAAGACGGCCGCGGAGAAGCTCTGGCTCAGAGCCATGCTCAAAGAGGAAAGGCGTTTCATCTCCGGAGCGCCGAAGTGAGGACGTTGGAACTTCTCCGTCTTTCTCGAAGCACCCGCCGGGTGGGGTCGGCGCCACGCGGCACACCGGGCGGCATGGGGGAATTTTGACGCCCAACGGGGGGTCGGCGCTTCGCTTGACCCATGACCCTACGCTTACTCGAATCCGCGACAGCGCTTCGAGAACCGCCGCAACGGGCGCATACAATGCGCCCCTACGACCATGCGCATAGAGATAGCGTGAGCGAAGAAGCGAACCCCAACAAAAGCAGGCAGAGAGGGGAAGATGTTGGGGTTCGCTTCGCTCACCCCACCTATGCGGGTTCCCCCAGCAGGGGAAGGCTTCCCCTGCACCCCGCAATTTGAAATGTGATATTACCCGACCTTCCGGCAAACGACGCCGGGGGTACTGCTGTTATTACCCACGAACCACCAGTCAACTTCGCCGCTGCCGACGTTTACGGAGAATGCATTGAATTCATACCCACCGAAGAACACCTCGCCCGTCCATGCGGCATCGAGAATCCAGTCCGCAGCCAGCGCAGCGCCCTTGCGGCCGGCCGCTTTACCAGAGGCGTTGTGAGAAGAATCATACTTGGACACCGCCAACAACTGCTCCGCCGTTGCCATATTGGAGGTGTTCGCATAGCGGCCTGCGTAAGTACTGTCTGGAGATGGCTTTTTAGGATTATCCCAACCACCCTCTTGGGGAGTAAATCCGGCATCAGTAGCAGTAGCTCCAACGTTACCCGGAGTGGTGGTTACCTTATTTTTCACGCTGCCGTTGCAGATTGTCGCAGCAGGGAAACTATTGTCATCACCTTCAAAAATGGAGGGGTAATCACCATTACTAGTCTGATTGCCACTCTGATACTTCGACGCCCACATAATACTTGACCCAGCGCTAAGTGTACCGAACTCCGACAACGGCCCGGCACCGAAGGTGAAGTCCTCGGATGTCACGGTTTCGCTGCTCGCCAACGTTGCCTTTACCTTTATCGTCCGCGAACCCACCACATCCGCAAGATACACCGTCGAGCCGGTGGGTGCCGTGCCCTCGATTTTGTCCTCATCCCACGTCGTTGTCCCGTCCACGGACGCCGTGTCGGAAGTCACCCACATCAGCCCGTTCTTCGCGCCCGCATCACGGTTCCAAATAGACGACAACGGCAGGTTCACGGTCGACGACTCCAGCGTCCAGGTCACTTCGTCGGTGATTGGAAGCTCCATGCCGTTTTCGTTTCTCGTTATCGTCATGGTCACAATGCTCTGGTAGCCTTGTGCGCCGCCAGCCACGAAAGCGTCGCCGCCGGTCAGCCTCAAAAACAAACCGCTGTGCGGCGCGCCGTCACCGTTCAAGGTGAAGCGCCGTTCATCCTGATTGCCGACTTTTATGAGAACGTCCACGTTCCCTTGCGCGCCGTCGAGGGCGATCTCGAATTCACCGCGCTCGTCCGTAACATAATCTCTTTGCAAGACAGCCGAACCGCCGTCCACCGCAAGACACTTCTCGTCGTCCGCCGTCCTGACCTGCACCGTCAGCCCGGCCGCGATCTCGTCAAAGCCGTTCAATACGCGAAAGGGATGAAGATTCGACACAAGCTGCGGATTCAACTGTTTGATTTTGTAGGCTCTGTGCAAGGTGAAGGGCTGTTCATCATTGTTTCCGGCTTTTATGAAAACGATCACTTTCTCTGGCGCGCCGTCGAGGGCGATCTCGAATTCACCGCGCTCGTCCGTAACATAATCTCTTTGCAAGACAGCCGAACCGCCGTTCACCG
>JAISWV010000393.1 GCA_031270755.1 Synergistaceae bacterium | reverse complement strand
AATGCAGTTCATCGTGGACAACGACTTCACCGAGGAGACCGTAAATCTCTCGACGCCGCCCATCGACTCGGAAGAAAGCCCCAAAAAAGCCCAGGAAGGAGTGGCCTCCACGTCCGGGTTGGGGAACTATTCCATAGGCTACGACAATCTTCTGTCCGCTTTCGCTCCCGTTTTTGACGGAGACGGGAGTGTGACGGCCATTGCGGGAGTGGACGTCATCGACGAACGCGCCATTTTGATTCGCAACCGGGTAACCACCCTTGTCGTTTTGATGATAACGACGCTGATAACCGTGTTTTTGAGCGGCTTCTTGGGATTTGCCACCTACAAGAAGAAAGCGACGCAATCGGAAGCGGCCAATATCGCCAAAAGCGGTTTTCTGTCGAACATGAGCCATGAAATGCGCACGCCGATGAACGCCATCATCGGCATGACGGCCATAGCGAAATCGTCTTCCGACGTGGAAAAGAAAGACTACTGCATAAAAAAAATAGAAGACGCGTCCGCGCACTTGCTGGGCGTCATCAACGATATTCTGGACATGTCGAAGATAGAGGCGAACAAGCTGGAGCTTTCGCCCGTGAGCTTCGACTTCGAAAAAATGCTCCAAAGGGTCGTCAACGTCGTCAATTTCCGAGTGGAAGAAAAACAGCAGGAGTTTTCCATACACATCGACAAGCACGTCCCCCGCACGCTGACCGGCGACGACCAGCGGCTGGCACAGGTCATCGCGAACCTCCTGAGCAACGCCGTGAAGTTCACGCCGGAGGGCGGCTCCATAAGCCTCGACGCGCGTTTGCTGAAAGAAGAAGAGGGTGTGTGCACTCTTCAGATCCAGGTGACCGACACGGGCATCGGCATTTCTCCGGAACAGCAATCGCGCCTCTTCACCTCTTTCGAGCAGGCCGAAAGCAGCACGACCCGCAAATTTGGGGGTACAGGATTGGGCCTTGCCATATCCAAGCGCATCGTCGAGCTGATGGGCGGCAGGATATGGATAGAATCCGAGCTCGGAAAAGGCTCCACCTTTGTCTGCACTCTGCGGGCGGAACGAGGGGTGGAAGAACGTCACGGTCTTTTGGACCCCGGCGTCAACTGGAGCAACGTGAGCGTCCTGGCGGTGGACGACGCCCCGGACGTTCGGGAGTATTTCGAGGAAATCGCGGAGCGGCTCGGCATTGCGTGCAGCGTCGCCGCCGACGGCGAAAAAGCGTGTTCCCTGATAGAACAAAAGGGGCCCTACGACATCTATTTTGTGGATTGGAAGATGCCCGGCATGGACGGCATAGAGCTTTCGCGGTGGATCAAGGAGCGGAAGAAAAAGAACTCCGTCGTCATCATGATATCCGCCGCCGAGTGGAGCTCCATAGAAGAAAAGGCAAAAGAGGCGGGAGTGGACAAGTTTCTGCCGAAGCCCTTGTTCGCGTCCGCCATAGCCGACTGCATCAACGAGTGCCTAGGGTCCGGCAGCCTGGCCGCGGCGGAGAAAAGCCGCCCGGACGAGGAAAATCTCTTCGAAGGATATTGTATCCTGCTGGCGGAGGACGTGGAGATCAACCGGGAGATCGTGCTGACCCTGCTGGAGCCCACGGGGCTGACCATCGACTGCGCGGAGAACGGCGCGGAGGCGGTGAGGCTTTACAGCGAGGCCCCCGGCAAGTACGACATGATCTTCATGGACGTGCAGATGCCGGAGATGGACGGCTACGAGGCCACGAGGTTCATACGCGGCCTGGGCGCTCCCCAGGCGAAGAAAGTCCCCATCGTCGCCATGACCGCCAACGTGTTCCGCGAGGACGTGGCGAAGTGCTTGGAAGCGGGCATGAACGACCACGTAGGCAAGCCGCTGGACTTCGAAGAAGTACTGACCCTGCTGCGCAAGTACCTTCCGGCGAAAACACTTTGAAATCTGGTCGGCGCGGCGCGGGGGGCTCTGATAATCGCGGGGCGGGGTTCGACAGCGGGCGGATAATATCCGCCCCTACAGCCATAACGGCGGACGCGCGATGCACACAAAAGGTAAATGCTTGGACGGAGGTATGCTTCAGCCGAGATACGTGTGTGGGGAGTTTTTTTACTGGAAATTGCGTTTTAAGAGAAAAGCAAACAGCGGCGAAAGCAGGCACCGCTGCGGGCAAACAGTGGGAGGCGGCACATATGTGTGCGCATTTTTTTGTCTATTGTTGATGTGTTCAAAATCGCAACCGTTCAAATTCTGTATGACATAATTAAAGATGAGGTAAGAAATAGCGATCTGTACGCCGATGGAGTATCTGCTTACTCACCCCACAGAAAGATCTGCCACAGAGATAATGACGGGCGTCCGCCTCTGTGGCAAATCTATTTACTCGTGAGTATAAATACTTTTTTAAATGATAACTGAGCCGGGCCAATTTTCAAGCAGATGGAAAATATCGGCTTTTGATTTCTTTGCCGACTTTGCTTTCGTGTATAATTTTTATCATGAAGATGTTTTGGTCGGGATTGCGTTTCGGGCTTCTGTTGCAACTGGCGGTGGGCCCCGTGTGCTTGATGGTGTTCAACACGGCGGGAACTCTGGGTTTTCTCATGGGTTCCCTGGCGGCTCTGGCCGTCACTGCGGTGGACGGGTTGTATATCGTTTTGGCGGCGCTGGGAATCTCCGCTTTCCTGCAGGACGAACGGGTGAAAAAAACAGTCCGGATCGCAGGCGCGGGCGTGCTGGTTCTTTTTGGACTGGACATTGCCGCCGGCGCGTTGGGGGCGTCTTTTTTGCCGCAGATCGCTTTGTTTCAGGGCTCCGCTACGGAGAACGTCTTTCTCAGGGCCGTGGTTCTGACGGGTTCCAATCCCTTGACCATCGGGTTTTGGGGCGGCATTTTTTCCACGCGCACAGCGGCGGCGGACATGAGCCGGGGTCAGCTTTTCCCGTTCGGAACAGGCTGCGCCGCGGCGACGTTCTTCTTTCTCAACGGGGTGGCGGCGGCCGGCAGTGTCGTCAAATCCTTTCTTCCTCCGGCGCTCATGACGTTTTTGAACGTCTGCGCGGGGAGCGCCATCGTCTTTTTTGCGTTTTTTGCGTTCCGCAGGGTGTTGTCCAATCGCAAATAACGCGGACTTCCCGTTCAAGGTATAATAACCTCCGAGCAATTCATTTCGGAAGAGGTCGGAGTATGAGTTATGAGTAAAGAACAAACCGGGCAAAGGGGACAAAACAGCGGGCAGGCGGAAGGACGGCGAAATGGAATCGCGGCGCCTCTCCAATTGCTCCTTCAATTTCAGCAGGCGGAAATCGACGGAACCGCGCTTTACGCAAGCCTGTCGAAAAGCGCCCGAAACGAGCGCAACAAGAGCCTCACCTTGAGTATTGCCGAGGACGAGGCGCGTCATGCGCAAATTTTCAAGGCTTACACGAACACAATTCTCTCCCCCAATTGTTTGAAGGTAGCCTATTATGTGCTGCTGAGCAAAATATTCGGTTTCTCGTTTTGCATCAGGCTGTTCGAGCGCAGTGAAAACGACCTCAGCGAGCGTTACGCGAAAAACATCGGGTGCATTCCCGAGCTGGCCCAGATCATGGAAGACGAAAAGGGCCACGAGGAGTTGTTGGTCGCCATGCTGGACGAAGAATGGACGCGCTCGGCGGGAAGCGCCGCACTGGGCTTGAGCGGCGCGTTGGTGGGGCTGACGGGATCATTGGCAGGCTGCACGGCCGCGTTTTGCGACACGCGCCTGGTCGCTGCGGTGGGCGCGATTACCGGCCTCTCCGCAGTCCTTTCCGCGACGGCCTCCGATTATCTCTCCGGGCGCGCCGAAAAGCGGGAAAACCAGCTGAAGTCGTCGATCTGTATGGGGTTCGCCCGCTTGCTGACGGCGGCGCTCTTAATCCTGCCCTACGTTTTTCTGAAAAGGCAAAATTACGCGGCGGCGTTGAGTTTGACGCTGACCACAGCCGCCGGTATCGTCGCGGTCTTCAACGGCTACGGCTCCATCGTCCTGGGCCGTCCCTTTCGGCGGGGCTTTCTCGAAATGTCCTATCTTGCCGTCGGACTTTGCGCCGTTTCTTTCGTCCTGGGCGTCCTCGTCAAACACGTGTTGAAAACTGTATAGACCTCACATAATCCCCGTAAAATAAGAAATATAGGGGACCAGGCTGTTGCACCAAGCCTCGAAAACCTTGGCCGAGGTCACCTGCCCCACGGTGAAATAATCGTCCGCCGAGCCTCCGAAGGCATCCCGCGCCAGGGCCCGTTCGTAAAGGGACTGCGGAAACACGTAAACCAGATCCCGTTTTTCCTGAGATTTTTGAGGAGGCGAAGCGTAGTAAAGCCCCGTTCCGCTCCCGTGGGAGGACTTTATTTTCGGTTTGCAGCCAAGCCCCGTCATCCCGTCCTCCCGGGCGAAAAAGGTGACGACCGTCTCTCCCCCCAAAAGGCCGGCGGGAAAGTCCAGGCGCCGCTTCCGCGCGTAGCCCTCGTCCTGGAGGTCTTTGTCGCTGTCCAGTGACGCCCATACCGTCACTTTGTCCAACATATCCATGTGGCGCACGTAGCCGACGAACTTACGGCCCAGCCCTTTCAGGCGCGGATCTCCAATTTTGAAACTCAATGGCTTTTCC
>JAISWV010000376.1 GCA_031270755.1 Synergistaceae bacterium | reverse complement strand
TTCGCCAGGGCGATGGCCATTCTGTCGTCCGAAACGGCCTGCATGACTGCCGATACCAGGGGAATGCTCATACACAGCGGCGCCTCCTCCCCCCGCTTGAACTTCGCGACGGGAGTCCTCAGGGAAGTGTTGGCGGGAATGCACTCAGATGAAGAATAACCCGGAACCAACAGGTATTCGTTGAAGGTCCGGGAAGGTTCCGTATAATAATAGGCCATGAAAGTCCTCCTTAAAATTTGGGGTTGCCGGTTATAAAACTCAAAATATACCTTCTTGGAGCCGCTCCACCCGCCCTCCATCGGTGGCGCGGCAGAGGGTGACGTTGGGGAATTTGCCCGTTTGCCGACGATAATTTTTCGAAACGTAGTCGACAAAGTCTTGCGCGTCGGCGTACAACAGGGCCACAGCGCTGCCGCCAAAGCCCTCGCCGGTCATGCGGGCGCCCAGGCAGGCGGGATGTTTGCGTGCGATGGAGGTGATGGCGTCGAGTTCGAAGCAGGAGACCTCGAAATCGTATTGAAGGCTGAAGTGGCTTTCGTCCATCAAATTGCCGAAAGCGTCCGCCGCGTCCTCGCGCAGGGCGGCTTCGGCGGCGCGTACACGCAAGTTCTCGGACAGGACGTGACGAACTCGGCGGAACAGCACGTCGGGCATGTTTTTTTTGCCGGCGTCCAGCATCTCTTGAGTGGCGTTCCGCAGCAGAGAGACGCCCAAAATCTTGCACGCGGTCTCGCACTGCTGGCGCCGTTCGTCGTTGGCGGAAGAGGCCAGCGAATGGCGCGTGGCCGTGTCCAGAACCGCCGCCACCGTCCCCTGGGGGAGGCGGAGGGAGCGGTATTCCAGGTCGCGGCTGTCGATCAAAAGCGCCTTGTCCGCTTCCCCCGCGGCACATGCGATTTGGTCCATGATCCTGCCCTTTACGCCCATCCACTCCTTTTCCGCCCTCTGACCCAGGAGCGCGGCCTCGGTTTTCGAGAGGTCGAAGCCGCCCAGTTCCGCAAAGACCAAAAGCGAAGTCACCTCCAGCGCGGCCGACGAAGAAAGCCCGGCGCCTTGCGGCACGTCGCCCATCAGAACGGCGTCGAACCCGGACAAAGGAAAGCTTTTTTGCTGCAGCGCCCAGGCGCATCCTTTTACGTATTCAAACCAAGAATCCTGGTTCTTTTTCAGCTCCGCATGAACATCGAACCGGCACTCTCCGTCGTAATCGGCGGAGTAAATGCGCACTACGCCGTCGATTCGTCCGCGCACCCCCATCCACACGGCTCTGTCGATCGTCATGGGAAACACAAACCCCCCGTTGTAGTCGGTGTGGTCGCCCATGAGGTTCACACGGCCCGGCGTGCGGACAACGAAGTCCGGGGCCTCTTTGAAGTGCTGGCGAAAGGCCTCGGTGACTTGGTTTTTAGTTATGTTTTCTCTCTTTTTCATCACTCTTCAACTCCCTCGATGCTGCTTATCGCTGCTTGCAGTGTACGGTCGCACAAGTTTCGTTTCCATCCCTTATTTGTTTCCATTATTTGTTTCCATCCCTCAAAGGAAATTTCAAACACCCCCTTATGCCGCCGCGCGTTCCCGTCCGACCGGCGCGCCCTCGTTCTCGAAAATTTGATTTCGATCATTATAAACGAATTGGGGCCAAATTCCCCTGCTTCCAATGTATTTTATTGTGTGAGCGGCGTGTGATTTCCATCCCTCAAGGGAAATTTCAAAAGGACGGGGCAGAGTAATCCGTATTTGTATGGGATATTGGGATTACACTCTCCTGCGTGTAATACGTAATAATCCTTAATCTCGGCACAATCTTTTTGACTTGTATTGACAATTGAGGCCGCGATTGCTAATCTACCCATAGGTCAATCATATTGGCACTCACTTAGCGAGAGTGCTAATATATTAGGAAAGGCTGAAACTCATGTTGACGGAAAGACAGTTGGGAATTGTACTGGCGGTCGTCTACGAGTACATCAAGACAGGAGAGCCCGCGGGGTCGCGTACCATTACGAAAAAGTACATCAAGGGCCTGAGCCCCGCGACGATACGTAACGAGATGGCGGACCTGGAGGAAATGGGGTATTTTTACCAGCCCCACACCTCGTCGGGACGTCTGCCCACGGCGAAGTCTTACCGTGTCTACGTGGACTCGGTCACCTCGCGGGAACGCCTGCGCCCGCGCGAGACCCGGGAATGGCAGCAGGAAATCGAGAGCCGCCGCAACGGCATCGAAGACCTGCTGACCTACGTCACCCACATGCTGGCCCGTCTTACGAACTACGTGGGCGTCGCGGCCGTTCCAGGACTGGACACCACCGAGATACGCCACATCGACCTGATGCCGCTGGGCGGGTCTCACATTCTGGCTTTGATCGTCTTAAAAGGAGGATTGGTGCACCATTCGCAGTTCACGCTCCCCTGCGACATCGAGCCCGCCGCGATAGAGGAGTTGACCCGCCGCATCAACACCGTGGCGTCGGGACGGACCTGGAGCGAGGTTCGGGATGTTCTCTACGACTTCGTTTTGAACGGACTCGAAAACGTGGAAGAATCGTGCAGAATGGCGATCCGGGAGCTGGATAATTTTTTGATGATGCAGAATTACCGTTTCTTCAGCAGCGGGGCCCAACATATCTTGAACCTGCCGCACTTCCAGACGCTGGGGCGCCTTCAGGCCGTACTGTCGCTTCTGGAGCAGGAAAAGCCCCTTTCCAAGATGATCGAGAACTGCCGTCAAAGCGAGACTCTGAAGGTCAGCATCGGGGAAGAAAACGACGCCGAGGGCGTGGAGGGAATGGGAGACAACGCGATGATCCTGATTCCCGCGCAGACAAGGCAGCAGAAGGCCGTGTTGGGCCTGATCGGCCCCCTGCGCATGGATTACGAACGCTCGATCACCATCTTGGAAGCCATGGTGGACGCCTTGGGCAAGAAATAAATAGGGGAGAGGATAGAGGATGGAGGAAGAAAGAACTGTAAACGAACGCCAAGCTTGCGGCAGCTGCGGAGAGATGGACGCGCGCGGGGGCGAAAAAGAACGCGAAGAACCGGAGCTCGGCGGAAGTGGAAGAATCCCTGTGGAGGATGGCTCGTTCGAGGGATTCGAGGACGAAAGAGCGGAAAATGAAGCAGAAGCAGATAAAACAGATGCCGAAGTAAATGAAGCGGAAAGTTTAAAAGCGCAGCTGGCCGCGGCACGGGCGGATCTCTACAACTATCGGCAGCGCACGGAGCGCGACCGCGCCAAAACGAGAAAGCTGATCTCCG
>JAISWV010000374.1 GCA_031270755.1 Synergistaceae bacterium | reverse complement strand
GTTCAAGGAACGGACGGCATCGTTCGCTTTTGTCTGCGGGAACCTTCCGGTGGCGGATGTGTCGGAAACCACCCTCATTTCCTGTGCCGCAAGTGCGGGCGGATGATCTGTCTTCCCGGCCAGTCCTTGCCCTACGTGGAGGTGTCCGAGGGAACGGTGGTCGAAGGCAAGCAATTGTTGGTCTTCGGCCTTTGTTCCCGGTGTGCGCAAATGGGATTCTCAAGGGCCCCCGGCCCTTGAGCGGGGTTCGGGGCAGAGCCCCGAGTATTTTAGAATTGGGAGGCAACGGACGATGAGAAAATTTTTGGCGGTATTGACGTGTCTTTGCGTGTTTTCGGCGCCGGCTTTGGCCGCGGAGGGGAGTAATACTCTGACCGTGTTCGCGGCGGCGTCCATGACCGAGGCGATGAATCGGATCGCGGAGCTGTACAAAAAAACGGCTCCAGACGTGACGGTGGTCTACAATTTCGACTCCAGCGGAACCCTCAAAACCCAAATTCAGGAAGGCGCGGACTGCGACGTCTTCATATCCGCCGGCCAGAGGCAGATGGACCAGATCGACATCACCGCCGACCCCGCGGTGAACACCGAGAAGCTGGACTTCGTGCTGCCCGGAAGCCGCTTCAATATCGTGGCCAACCAGGTCGTGCTGGTCGTTCCCAAGGGAAAAAACCCCAAGGGCATCGATGACTTCGCCGATGTGGTGACCGACAAGGTCTCTATCGTGGCCCTGGGAAATTCCGACGTTCCGGTTGGGCAGTACTCCCAGGAGATTTACACCAGCCTCGGGCTGTGGGAGAAACTCAATGTCATGTCGAAAATCACCTTCGCCAGCAACGTGAAGGAAGTGCTCGTGCAGGTGGCCGCCGCTGCCGTCGATTGCGGTGTCGTTTATGGAACCGACGCGGCCACGTCGAAGGGCGTCGAGGTGGTGGCCTCGGCTCCGGAAGGCAGTCACAGGCCCATCGTCTATCCGGCCGCAATTCTCAAAAGGGCCAAAGACGAGGCCGTCGCCAAGGCGTTCGCCGAATTTCTGAAGGGGGACGAGAGCACTAACGTCTTCAAAAGCATCGGCTTCGCCATTCCGGCGAGATAGAGCGAGTCATCGAGTGCAGCCCCGCGACCGGTTTTTATAACGGCAGGACTCAGGGCCCTGATGGATTGGTTTCCGCTTTACAATTCCCTGCGTGTTGCGGGGATCTCGACGTTCGTCACCTTTTTCGCCGGAATCTTCGCCGCGCACTATATCGCCAAAACGCCTCGGATCGTGAAGGGCGTGGTGGATTGTATGCTGACTTTGCCCCTAGTTCTGCCCCCTACCGTCGTGGGTTTTTTCCTGCTCAAGGCGATAGGCCCGCTGGGGCCCGTGGGGTCAAGGGCTCTGGAGATGTGGGGATTCCGAATGACGATGACGTGGTATTCCGCTGTCTTCGCCACGACGGTTGTCGCGTTCCCCCTCATGTACCGCACCGCTCGAGGAGCGTTCGAGGCTTTTGACGTCACGCTCCTGTATTCGGGACAGACTTTGGGGCTTTCCGACACCTTTCTTTTTTGGCGGGTGATCCTGCCGAACTGCAAACAGGGGATTCTCGCCGGGACGGTTTTGTCTTTCGCACGCGCCTTGGGGGAATACGGCGCCACGACCATGGTCACGGGTTACATTCCCGGCAGAACGGCCATGATCTCCACCACCGTCTACCAACTCTGGCGGGAGGGCAACGACGCCCTCGCGTACAAATGGGTAGGGGTCAACCTCGCGATCTCTTTTGTCGTCCTCGTGTCGGTGAACATGCTCGAAACCCGCTACACCAAGCCGCAAAAAGCTTCAATTTCCGTTTTTTCCACGTCGAAACCGCTGTGAAGGTCATTGCGAGGCCCGTGACGTGTCGATTACCGTGAGCATCAAGAAATCCTTCGGCGACTTTACCCTCGACGTCATGTTCGAGGCGGAGAGCGAGGTTGTCGGCCTGCTGGGGGCGTCCGGCTGCGGCAAGAGCATGACCCTGAAGTGCATTGCCGGAGTTGTTCGCCCCGACCAAGGACGCATCGTCGTCAACGGGACCCCTTTGTTCGACTCGGAAAAAGGAATTGATCTTTCGCCGCAAAAGCGCCGGGTGGGCCTGCTTTTTCAGAACTACGCGCTTTTCCCCAACATGACCGTGGAGGAAAATATTTCCGTCGTGTTGAAATCGGAGGGATTGAAGTCGGGTGGAAGGTACCCGCGGCGTTTCTCCGGCGGAGAAGGCGTTCGGGACCGGGCGGCCCGGCTCGTGGAGAAATTTCACCTCCGAGGGCTGGAGCGCCACTACCCCGGCCAGCTTTCCGGCGGGCAGCAGCAACGGGCGGCGCTCGCCCGCATCATGGCGGGCAATCCCTCCATTCTTATGCTCGACGAGCCCCTTTCCGCGCTGGACAGCTATCTTCGCTGGCAATTGGAGGAAGAGCTCCTGCAGATACTCGAAGAGTTCGAGGGCACCACGCTCTACGTTTCCCACAACCGGGACGAGGTGTTTCGCCTCTGCAAAAAAGTGTGTGTGATGAACCTCGGGCACAGCGAAGGAGAGCGCCCCAAGGGAGTCCGCACCGTCAAAGACCTCTTCGAATCTA
>JAISWV010000344.1 GCA_031270755.1 Synergistaceae bacterium | reverse complement strand
TCACGGTGGGGCCGGGAAAACGACCTTGGCCGAGGCCATGCTTTTCGATAACGGCCAGATTTCCCGCATGGGAAAAACGGAGTCGGGAAACACAATCAGCGACTTCAGCTCGGAAGAACAGAAACGCCAGATCTCTATCAGCACCTCGCTTCTGACCCTGGAGCGGGGAGGAAAAACCATCTTCGCTCTGGATGCCCCCGGCTTTGCGGATTTCACCGGCGAAATGAGCGCCGCCATCCGCGTGGCCGACGCCTCGCTGCTTTTGGTGAGCGCCGTGGGCGGCATCGAGGTTCAGACCGGCCGGGCTTGGGAGTACGCGGCCGAAAACGACTCTCCCGTGGTTTTTTACATCTCCAAGATGGATCGGGAGAACGCGGACTTCGCCAAGGTGTTGGGCGACATCAAAGAGCAGTTCTCCAGCAACGCGCTTCCCGTCTTTTTGCCCATCGGCGCCGAGGCGTCGTTCAAAGGCGTTGTCGACGTCTTGAAGGGAAAATCCTACGTCTACGCCCAGGACGGCAGCGGAAAATTCACCGAAGGGGACGTTCCCCCGGACATGGCTGATGCGGTGTCCGCGGCGAAAGAGGCCCTGGTGGAAGCCTCGGTGGAAATGGACGACGCCTTGATGGAACGGTACCTGGAGGGAGAACCCGTCGGGGGCGACGACCTCACCGGGGTGGTTCGGGCGGCCATCGCGAAACGGCGCATTCTTCCCGTCTTGACGGGGTCGGCGGCGACCAACGTGGGGGTGCATCAGTTGCTGGACTTCATCGTGGAGTACTTCCCGTCGCCTCTGGACCGAGATCCGGTCAAAGCCGAAACTCCGGACGGCGCCGCGGTGGAAGTCGCTCCCGATACCTCCGCGCCCTTCTCCGCTTTGTGCTTCAAGGTGATGGTGGATCCCTATGTTGGCAAGCTGTCGTTTATCCGGGTTTACTCCGGGACGTTGTCCTCCGAGGGGAACAACATCTACAACGTGAAAAAGGGTGACGACGAGCGCATCAGCACGTTCAAGTTCATGACAGGCAAGGAAGGCAAGGACGTCAAGGAGATCGTCGCCGGCGACATCGTAGCGATCCCGAAGCTCCAGAGCACCAAGGTGGGACACACTTTGGCGACGAAGGGAGGAGCTTCGTTCCTCTATCCCCACATCGAGTTCCCGCTGCCGGTCTACAGCGTCGCCGTCATCGCCAAAACCCGCGCGGACGAGGACAAGCTGGGCAACGCCATCACGAAAACCCTGGAGGAGGACCGCAGCCTGACTTTCGAGAAGAACCCCGAGACCCACGACAACGTTCTGTCCGGCATGGGAGACCTGCACATCGACATCGTTTTGGCGAAGATGAAAGAACGCTACGGCGTGGAGCTGGACACGCGCACACCCCAGGTCCCCTACCGGGAGACGATCAAGAAGACCTCCGAGGCTCAGGGCAAGCACAAAAAGCAAAGCGGCGGACACGGCCAGTACGGCGACGTCAGCATCCGCTATATCCCCCTGGAGCGGGGGGCGGGGTTCGAGTTCGTCGACAAGATCGTGGGGGGCGCTGTCCCCAAGAACTACATCCCCGCCGTGGAAAAGGGGCTCCACGAATACATGGAAAAAGGCCCCCTGGCGGGCTTTCCCGTGGTGGACTTCAAAGCGGAGCTCTATTTCGGCTCCTACCACGAGGTGGACAGCTCGGAGATGTCCTTCAAACTGGCCACCCGGCTTTCCTTCAAGAAGGGCATCATGGACGCGTCTCCGGTGCTGCTGGAGCCCATCATGAACGTGGAGGTCATCGTGCCCGACCAGTACATGGGTGACGTGATGGGAGACTTCAACAGCCGGCGCGGGCGCATCATGGGTATAGAGGCCCGAGGCCGTCTTCAGGTGGTGAAGGCCCAGGTTCCTCTGGCGGAGATGTTCCGCTACGCCATCATCTTGCGCTCCATGACCTCGGGGCAGGGAAGCTTCTCCATGGAGCCCTCCCACTACGAGGAAGTCCCGGGCGACATCGCCAAGAAGGTCATTGCCGCCCACAAGCAGGAGGAAGAAGAGGAGTAAAAGAGAAATAAAAACGCAAGAAAATTTGCTCATAGAAAATCTTGGGGGCCATGGGCAGCGAGCCGCGTGAGTCGCTCAAGCTCGGCCCCCTGAGCTACGCAAGGCATACAAGATTTGAAGGTTTAGAAATATTTCAGCATGAGGGGAATCAAAATAGAGACAATGATGGCTCCCATGATCCACCAGAGGCGATCGTTCGTTTCTTTGAAGCGCGCGTTCACTTCGTTGCGCAAGTCTTTTATATCTTCATCGACTTTTTCAAAGCGAGTATCGATTTGCGCCTCCATTTTTTCAAAGCGTGCATCGACTTTTTTAAAGCGAACATCGATTTGCGCTTCCATTTTTTCAAAGCGAGTATCGATTTTTTCAAAATGACCGTCAATAATGTTGAAGCGCCTAAAGACCTCCGTTTCGAATTTTTCTTGAGATCTGCTTGCGCCTGCTATATTCGAATCCACGCGCCTGAGTTCGCTTTCAAAGCGTTTTTCGTCCACAGGCGTGATCAGCGTTTCCCGTATCGTGCCGCGTATTGTCGGTGAGGCCGTTATTGTGTCGTTCGCCATCGTGCACAC
>JAISWV010000348.1 GCA_031270755.1 Synergistaceae bacterium | reverse complement strand
TAGCAATCACTTGGGGGAAACAATACGAAACTATACAACGATGGGAGGATTGAAGCCTCCAGCTTTCATTGAGGCGTTCGAGAAGGTGCCCATAGCGGTCAAATTTTCATAAGAGCTTTTTATTACTGAATCTAATTAGTTTTTGGAGAGAGTGAAAGATATGCAGATTGAGGGCGGCAAAAAATTTTGGAGGTTATATGGAGGTTTTTTTAAATTAAAAGGGCTTAGGAAAATCTCCTAAACCCTTGCTATCTCTTGGTGGGTGGTACAAGAATCGAACTTGTGGCCTCTTCCGTGTCAAGGAAGCGTTCTACCTCTGAACTAACCAACCTTGTTAGATATCTCTTAAACTGAAAACCGCGCTAAAGTGAAAAGACCTAAGCTCGAATTACCTAAATAATTACCCCTAACAAACATGACCACATAACGATTGTATTATAACTTAATTTAGTGCCTTGTAAAGCCTAAAACTATTACCACAATCGGCGAAATGCACGTAAATGCACGTAACGTAAAATCGTTATGAGTCTTGTCAATATAATGAATGATGTGTTTTTATATTTCACCGAATGGCGAAAAAGAAAAAAGAAAAATCGCCTGTTGTACTAACGTAATTGACAGAGATTTTTGAAATTCGTCTCGCACATTAGGGTGTCACTCAATTCCGCGAGGGAAAATGTGAATAATTTTACGTGGGGCATAAGATCTACAAATCATAGGTACTGTGTCCCGCCTTTTAATGTAGGCCTTTTTTTCTTAATTTTACCTCGAACGCCGTGTTTGCATCTACGACGTAACATAGTTATAATGAAGCATCATAATTTAAAATCGCAAAATACGAGCCGGAGGGACGTGTTATCGATGGGCAAGACATATCTCGTGGGGGGAACCGTTCTGACGGGGACAGGCGAAAGTATGAAGGGCGCGACCGTCGTCCTGGAGGGCGGAAAGATCGTCGAGGTCGGGACGGAGATCGCCGTTCCCAAGAAAGCGAAAGAAGCGGAGGTGTTTGATCTCAAGGGGAAAATCGTCACTCCGGGACTGATCGACGCGCATGTGCATATGGGGACTTTCAACGAAGGGTTCCCCGAGGGATTCAGCGACGGCAACGAAAAGGTGGAACCGCTGACTCCGCAGCTCCGGGTGCTGGACGCGCTTTACCCGGACGACACGTCTTTCCCGGACGCTCTGGCGGGCGGCGTTACCTGCGTGCAGTCCCTGCCGGGCAGCGCCAACGTCATCGGCGGGCAGGGAATGATCGTCAAGACGAAGCCCGGTGTCCTGGAACTCATGACCGTCCTGGCTCCTTCCGCCATGAAGGCCGCTTTGGGCGAGAACCCCATTCGGGTCTACACCGCCATGAAGAAAGCTCCGAATACCCGTATGGGAGTTGCGGCCTTGATGCGGGAGGCATTCGTCAAAGCGCAAAACTACAGGGCCAAGATGGAGGCCGCACAAAACAAGAAAGACCCTTGCGACCGCGACTTGGGCATGGAATCTCTGCTTTCCGTGCTGGACCGCAAGCTGCCCCTTCGCGTTCACTGCCATCGCGTGGACGACATTCAGACCGCCGTCCGTATCGCCGAGGAGTTCGATCTGGACTTCACCCTGGAGCACTGCACCGAAGGCCACAAAATAGCACCCTGGCTGGCACAAAAAAAAGTGCGCGCCGCTATCGGCCCTACTCTGGCCACGAAATCGAAAATCGAGGTACGCAACAAAACCTGGGACACTCCAAGAATCCTCTGGGAAAACGGGGTGCATTTCTGTATCATCACCGATCACCCTGTGGTTCCTATCGAACACCTGAGCGTCTACGCGTCGCTAGCCGTCCGCGCCGGGCTGCCGGCTGAGGAGGCCCTGAAAGGCATCACTCTGTACGCGGCCGAGCACCTGGGCATAGCGGACCGGGTGGGCTCCATCGAAGCGGGCAAGGACGCGGATGTCGCCGTCTGGGAGGGAGAGCCCCTGGACTCCCGTTCCAGAGTCGTGAAGACCTTCGTGAACGGAGAACTCGTTTACGAGGCGTGACGGCGCGGAGAAGGGACTGCGTTTGTGACGGGAGGAGAGGATGCCGTAAAGACACATATTTGAACGACTTCACCGTCAAAAAAGTCGGAAGGGAGAGGGTAGTTGTGAAAAAAAGTGCTGTGATTTTGTTGGTTTTCGCGCTTGTCGTCGGTTTGTGCGGCGTCTCCGGCGCGGCGCCGAAAGACACGTTATTGGTGGCCGACATGTACGACGCCACCACCATGGACCCCATCGGACACAACGATATGCCCAGCCATCGCGCGTGTAACGCGCTCTACGACACCTTGGTCGTACTGAACCCGGAAACGAAGGAAATGGAGCCGAGCCTGGCCGAGAAGTGGGAGTTCCTCTCCGGTAAGGACTACAAGTTCTACCTGCGCAAGGGCGTGAAGTTCCACAACGGCGAGGAACTAAAAGCCGGTGACGTGAAATTCAGCCTGGAACGCGCCACCACCGACGCCGGCGCGAAGATCAAAAATTATTCCCAAAACCTCGACAGCGTGGAGGTCTTGGACGACTACACGTTTATCCTTCACCTGAAGGAAGTGAATTTCTCCTTTTTCGCGTCCTTGACCCACAGTTGGTCCTGTATCATCAGCGAAAAAGCATTTGGGGCCGCGGGGGACAACTACGGCATGAACCCCGTGGGAACGGGGCCCTTCAAGTTCGTGAGCTGGCAGAAGGGCAGCAAATACCTGCTGGAGCGATTCGATGACTTCTGGGGGCCCAAGGCGAAGATAAAGTTCCTGGAGGTTCGCTCCGTTCCCGAGCCCACCAGCCGAACCATCGAACTGGAGTCCGGCGGGGCCGACGTCGCCTATCCCATCGCAGTCAACGATATGGCGCGCATCGAAGAGAACGAAAATCTGATCCTTTATCGGGAACCCCAGACTTCCGTTGTTTATATGGGCTTCAACATGACCAAGAAGCCCTTCAACGACATTCGCGTCCGTCAGGCCATCTCCGCGGCCCTTGACGTGGTCGGCGTCCAGGCCGCTGTTTACAGAGGCGTGGGGAGAGTGCCGGGGTCTTTGGTCACCAGCGCGATTCCCTATTCCATCGAGGACGAAGTGCCTCCCCACGTTCAGGATGTGGAAAAGGCAAAAAGCCTGCTGACCGAAGCGGGAATAAAAGACCTCAGCTTGGAGATCTGGACCAACGAGAACAAGGAGCGCGTCGATATGTCCACGATCATTCAGGCGCAGTTGGAGGAAGTGGGGATAAAAGCGGAGATCAAGGTTTTGGAATGGGGCGCATACTTGCAGGGCCTGAATGAAAAGCAACACGACCTGTTCCTGCTGGGGTGGGTTTCGAGTCTTCCCGACCCTAATTTCAGCATCGACGGTCTGCTTGAATCGAGCGCGGGTTCCAACTTCACGTTCACCATCGATAAAAAGCTGGACGAATACCTGGCCAAGGGACGCTCCATACCCAACGGCCCGGAGCGTGAGGCCCTCTACAGGGAGTTGCAGCTTTACGTCAACGAGTTGCTGCCCATGATCTATCTGCATAAGAACGAATCCATCGCCGGTTCCCAGAAGAACGTAAAAGGCTTCAAGGCGAGCGGCAACGATCTTCACTCTTTCCGCGGCGTTTCTCTCGAATAGGAAATAAATTTATATTATTTTAAGGAGAGGATAGTTATGAAGAAGAGCGGTTTGGTTTTGTTGGTTTTCGCGTTTGTTGTCGGTTTGTGCGGCGCCGTTGGCGCGGCGACAAAAGACACGCTGGTGGTGGTGGACCAGTATGACGCCACGACGATGGACCCCATCGGGCACAACGACGTCCCCAGTTCCCGGGCGTGCTTCGAGATCTACGACACGCTGATCTTCCTGGACGACGAGGGCAACGCCTCGCCGGGAGTAGCGGAGAAGTGGGAAGACCTGTCCCCCACGGAAATCAAGTTCTACCTCCGCAAGGGCGTCAAGTTCCACAACGGCGACGAATTGAAGGCCGAGGACGTGAAATTCAGCCTTGAACGCGCCACTACCGATGCCGGCGCGATGATCAGAATTTTTTCTCAGAACCTGGAAAAAGTGGATATCGTGGACGATTACACGGTCATCCTCAAGTTGAAAGAGGCGGACTATTACTTCTTTTCGTCACTGGCCCATAGCTGGGGCTCCATTACCAACAAGAAATATGTCGAGGAAAAAGGTTCCGACTTCGGAATGAACCCCATGGGAACAGGTCCCTTCAAGTTCGTGAGCTGGCAGAAGGGTAACAAGTACGTGCTGGAGCGTTTCGATGACTTCTGGGGTCCCAAGGCCAAATTCAAAACCCTCGAGGTCCGTTCCGTCCCCGAGCCCACCAGCCGGACCATCGAGTTGGAGTCCGGCGGGGCCGACATCGCCTACCCCATCGCCCACAACGATTTAAATCGCGTCAATGAACATCCTAACCTGGTACTTTATCGGAGACCGCAGAACTCCACGACTTACCTGGGCTTCAACATGACGAAGGCCCCCTTCAGCGACATCCGCGTCCGCCACGCGATTTCCGCGGCTCTGGACGTGGTCGGCATTCAGGCCGCAGCCTACAGGGGCGTGGGCAAGGTTCCGGGTTCCATGATTCCCGACGCCATCAAGTACTCTATCAACGCCAAGGTTCCTCCCCATGTCCAGGACGTGGAACGAGCCAAGAAGCTTCTGGAGGAAGCCGGCGTCAAGGACCTCAAGATGGAAATATGGACCAATGAGCGCAAGGAGCGCGTGGACAGCGCCACCATCGTTCAGGCTCAGCTGGAGGAAATCGGCGTCAAGGCCGAGATCAAGGTTCTGGAGTGGGGCGCGTACCTGGACGGCCTCAAGGACAAAAAGCACGACACCTTCTTCCTTGGTTGGGTCTCCACGGTACCTCATCCCAACGGGCCTATTTCGGGGCTGTTGGAGTCCAATGCCGGCAGCAACTACACATGCACGAACGATCCGAAGGTCGACGACCTGCTGCGCAGGGGACGCGGCACGCCCCTCGACGACGCCGAACAAATTTACGTCGAATTGCAGGAATATATCAACGAGCTGACGCCCATGATTTTATTCCACAACGACGAATCCATCGCGGGCACGCAGAAAAACGTGAAAGGCTTCTTCCCGCGCGCCACGGAGATCCACTCCTTCCGGGAAGTTTACTTCGAAGAATAGGGAGCCGGGAAATAAGAACGGAATGAAAAGGCCTCGTTGACCGCAAAACGGCAGGGGTGTTGAACTCCTGCCGTTCTCTGTACATTTTGGCTTTTTGACAACACTTTTGTTCATTACGCATGAAAGGAAGGATAGACGATGATTCGTTATATCATTCGCCGAGTCCTGTTTTTGATTCCTGTGCTCATTGGCGTGGCCTTCTGTGTTTTTACGCTTCTTTACCTGACGCCGGGGGATCCGGCCAGGATGATTCTGGGGGATATGGCCACAGAGGGGGCAATACAAGAATTCAGAGCCAGAGAAGGACTGGACAAGCCTTTTCTGCTCCAGTTCGGAAACTACATTTACAAGGCCGTCAGATGGGGCGATATCGGGCGCTCCTACATTACCAAACGTCCCGTGATGCACGAGATCATGACGGTCTTTCCCGCCACGTTGAAACTTTCCGCCTTCGCCATCGTCGTTGCCATCATCATCGGGCTGCCCTGCGGCATACTGTCCGCCATCAAGCAGTATTCGATTTTCGACACCGTCACGATGATCTTCGCCATGATCGGCCTTTCCATGCCGGTCTTCTGGCTGGGGTTGCTGCTGATTCTCTATTTCGCGGTCTATCTGCGCTGGCTGCCGTCCTCGGGCTTCGATACGTTCAAATCCATGATTTTACCCTCCCTGACCCTGTCCGCCCAGTCCATCTCGATGATCACTCGCATGACGCGCTCCTCCATGCTGGAGGTCGTACGGTCCGACTACATTCGAACCGCCCGCTCCAAGGGGCAGAAAGAGTCCGTGGTCATATGGGTCCATGCTCTGCATAACGCCCTCATCCCGGTGATCACTCTCTGCGGGCTTCAATTCGGGCACCTTTTGGCCGGCGCGATCTTGACGGAGTCCATTTTCGCCATCCCCGGCGTCGGGCGCTTGATGGTGGAATCCATCAAGATGCGCGACTATCCGGTGGTACAGGGCGGCGTGCTTTTCGTCGCCGTGGCGTTCAGCGTGGTCAACCTCCTGGTGGATTTGGTGTACGCCTATATCGATCCACGCATCAAGGCACAGTACAAGTAGGGGGGAGAAACGATGAACGACGCGACAAACACAATCCAAGGCGCCGCCCATGCGCAAAAGAAAAAAAGAGGCCCCCTGGGGGAGATCTTTTTCCGCCTCCGCAAAAGCCCCCTAGCCATGTTTGGGCTTATCGTCATTCTGCTTCTGGTCTTTGTGGCCATCTTCGCCGACGCTTTGGCGCCGTACCCCTATCAGAAGCAAAATTTATCCCACATGTTCGAAACACCGTCGAAACAATTTTTCTTGGGCACGGACGAGTTCGGGCGCGACATTTTGAGCCGGTTGATCTACGGGGCCCGGATCTCGCTCCAGGTCGGGTTCATCGCTGTGGGCATCGCGCTGGTTGTCGGCGGGATGCTGGGAGCCACGGCGGGATATTACGGGGGGTGGGTCGATAACGGCATCATGAGAGTGATGGACGTTCTGCTCTCGGTTCCCCAAACCTTGCTGGCCATCGCCATCGCGGCGTCTCTGGGGCCGGGCCTCTTCAACTTGATGATCGCCGTGGGAATCGCGGCTGTCCCCAACTACGCCCGCATCGTGCGGGGCTCC
>JAISWV010000268.1 GCA_031270755.1 Synergistaceae bacterium | reverse complement strand
CCGACGAACTCGCCGCCAGGAAGGTTCCGGTGGTGACCCCGGCCGGAGGATTGGGCTGCCATTTGAACGCCGGCGAATTTTTGGACCACGTTCCTCAGACGGAGTTCACAGCGGGAGCTTTAGCCGCGGCGGTCTTCATAGCGGGCGGGGTCCGCGGCATGGAGCGCGGAACCATGTCGGAGGAACGCAACCCCGACGGCTCCGAGCGCCTGTCCGAGGTGGAGCTTCTCCGGCTTGCCCTTCCCCGCAGGGTGTTCACCATGTCCCAGGTGAAGTACGCGGTGGACCGGGTACACTGGCTGTTCGAGAACAGGAGGCTGGTGGGCGGCCTGAAGTGGGTCTCCGAACCCAAAATATTGCGGTTTTTCAGCGGCAAACTCGACGCTGTCAGCGACTGGCCCGAAAAACTCGCGCTCAAGTTCCGTCAAGACTTCGGCGAAAGCCTTTAATTTTGGGGTGTCTGGGCAGTCTGTGATAAAATGATTCTTCAACAATCTATTGAATGGCAAGGAGAATGGACATGCTGGAGAAAATCAAAGCGGCAGCGAAGAAGTACGAGGGGGAGATCATCGAGACCCGGCGCCATTTCCACAAAAACCCGGAAACGTCGTGGAACGAGGTGGAAACCACCGGGTATATCGCGGAAGAACTCAAAAAACTGGGGTGCGGGAACGTCAAAGTAGGCTTCGGCGGCACCCAAAGCGGGGTTGTCGCCGATATATCGGGTGAAAAATCAGAGGGCAAGTGCGTCGCCCTGCGTGCGGACATCGACGCCCTCCCCCTGAACGACGAGAAAGACGTGCCCTACAAGTCCCGGAAAGAAAACGCGATGCACGCCTGCGGACACGACGCCCATGCTTCCATGCTTCTGGGGGCGGCGAAGGTTTTGACGGAGATCAAACCGGAGTTGAAGGGGAAAGTCCGCCTTCTCTTCCAGCCCGCCGAGGAGCACGGGATAAAGCCCGGAGCGCAGGCTTTGATCGACGGCGGGGCGCTGGAGGACGTGAGCGCCGCTTTCGGCATCCACGTGATGTCCCCCGTCGCCTCCGGAGAGCTTCATTATCGGGCGGGCCCCTTCATGGCGGCGGCCGACGCCTGGGAACTGACTTTGACGGGCAAGGGCGGGCACGGCTCCATGCCCGAGGGCGCCATCGACCCGACCGTCGCGGCCTTCCAGCTCGGCAACGCGCTCCAGGCCATCGTCTCTCGGGAAGTTTCCCCCAAAGACACCGCCGTGGTGAGCATCGGTGGATTGAGAACCTCGTCCTACGTCTTCAACATCATCCCCGAACGCGTGGAGATGAACGGGTCCGTCCGGACGTTCCGCGCCCAGGTTCAAGACTGCGTGGAGGCGGCTATGGGGCGCATCGTCGAGGGAGTTTGCAGCGGCACACGGTGCAAACCCGACTTCACATACAGGCGTGTCTTGCCCGCCACAGTCAACGACGCCAAAATTACGGAGCTGGTCAAATCGGTGGCCGAGTCCCTTCTGGGCGCGGACAAAGTGAAAGAAGCGCCCCTGAACATGGGATCGGAAGACTTCAGCTACTACGGGCGGGTCGTTCCCTGCTCCTTCGCCTTCTTGGGGACCGGCCGCGCGGACAAAAAGACCGACGCCCCCCACCACTCCCCAAAATTCGACGTGGACGAAAGCGTGCTCTTCCAGGGCGCGGCACTGTACGCCGCCTTCGCCTGGTCGTATCTCGAAAAAGAATAAAAAATCGTAATCATAAAAATCAATGGCATTTAAAAATCGAGTTCGGGAGCCGAATTTAAAGGTCAAATTTGAAAATCCTTTGGGTTCTGTTAAAGTGATTTGACTGAGGAGACAGATTTTCGATTTTTTATATCAGCTAGGGGGACGTTGAGCGATGGAACGAACGACAATAAGTTATGACAAGCTTTACGGCTACATGGCGAACATGCTGGAGAAGGGCATGAAATATCCGCACGCGTCCGCGGAGATTACGGCGAAGGTATTGGTGGAGGCGGACGCCCGCGGTCACGCGTCCCACGGTGTGGCGCGCATCAAAATGTACTTCGACGAAGTCAACGACAGACAAAACCACCCGGAGGCGTTGGCGGAAATCGTCCACGAGACGCCTATTTCCTTGGTTGTGGAGGGCAACAGCGCGCCGGGCTTTCCCACCTCCAAGCTCGCCGTGGACAAAACCATCGAGAAAGCGGAGGCGATGGGGACCTGCATGACCGCCGTGCGAAACTCCTGTCACTTCGGCATGGCCGGGTACTGGGCGGAGCAAATGGCCGACCGGGGCCTCATCGGCTGGGCTTTCACGAACACACTGCGGGCGGGCATTCCGCTGTTCGGGCGCGAACGGCTTTTGGGCACCAACCCCATCTGCGTGGCGATTCCCGTCGGACGCAAACCCCACTTCATGCTGGACATGGCGACGACCACCGTGGCCCTGGGCAAGATCGAGGTGGCCGCGCGCCGCAGCGGCGTCATGCCCGTGGGCTGGGCAGTGGACGAAAACGGCAAGGACACCACCGACGCCGTGGAGGTCGCGGAAATCAACCGTTTCGACAGAAGCCCTTACGGCGGACAGCTCTATCTGGGCGGCGCGACGGAGACCTTGGGGGGACACAAAGGCTACGGTCTAGGAATGTTGGTGGAACTTCTGACGGCGGGTCTTTCTATGGGAACCGCCACCTATGAAACCTACCGGGAGACCTGCGGTATCTGCCATTATTTCCAGGCCACGCGAATGGACCTCTTCGGCGACCCAAAGCAAATCCGGGAGCACGTGGCGGGCATCGTCGACCGCATCAAGAACAGCCCGAAGGCCGAGGGGCAGGAGCGCATCTACATCCACGGTGAAAAAGAGTTCGAGCGCCGGGAAAAGTCCATGAAAGAAGGCATTTGGCTCGACCCGGCCACATGGCTGCGCCTGGACGATTACGCCGATCGGTTCGGCATCGAGCACATCGTACCGTAGCCGCAAGAGTAAACGTCCAAGCTCAGAGAGATCAGGGGGACTCGCTTGACCGCTGGGCGGTCTTTGCCGTCCCCCCGGAGGGTACGGTCAACGTTTCTTTCGTTCTCTGACTTTATATACGCTGTCGAGGAGAGTGCCGTCGCGGTTTTCCACTACCGCAACTACCCGGCTCCGGTCGAACTCCGGGGAATCGGGAACGCCGGTGAGATTTTCCACCTCGGCTTTGAGCGCGCGGATGTCCTTCACCGGCAGGCGAGCGGCCCGCGCGCTTTTTATGAGATCTTCCCGGCGAGGATTGATGCAGATGCCCCGCTCGGTCACGAGGGCGTCCACTGTTTCGCCCGGCGTGCAGACCGTCGTCACGCTTTCTTTGACGGTGGGAACTCCCCCCCGGAACGAGGGCGCGACGATAATCGACAGCTTCGCCCCGGCCGCCGTGTCCGGGTGTCCGCCGATGGCTCCTCTCAGGACGCCGTCGTGCCCCGTCTGGATGTCCACGTTGAAGTCCGCGTCCACGTCCAGCGCCGCCAGAACCACGATGTCCAGGTTGTGGGCGACGCAACCCTTGTTGAAGGGGTTGGCGTAGCAGGAAACGTCGATCTCCATGTGGTTGGCGTTGCGGGTCATGGAGTTCGTCACGGCGCTGTCGAAGCTCTGAACGTCGAACATGGCCTGGAAATAGCCCTGCTCCAGCATCTCGATCATGTACCCGGACATTCCCCCCAGCCCGAACCCGCCTTTGATGTGTTTTTCCGCCATGTAGTCCTTGACGCAGGCCGCCACCGCCAGGCTGGCCCCGCCGGCCCCAACCTGGAAGGAGCACCCGTCCGTTAAAAGGCCCGAGGCCGCGATGAGGTCGAAGGCGTTGCGGGCGATGCGAAGGTCCACGGGGTTGCGGCTGATGCGGGCGGCGCCTGTGGCAATCTTCGCGGGGTCCCCTATGCTGTCCACCAAGAGCACTTGGTCCACCAAATATTGGGGCACCGATATCCGGGGCCGCAAGGGATAGTCCGCTAGCTCGTCGGTCACCGCGATCACGTGGCGGGCGTGGCGGGCGTCCACTTGGGCGTACCCCAGGGAGCCGCAGGCCGAGCGGCCGCCGCTGCCCGTCATGTTGCCGTATTTGTCGCACAGAGGCGCGGCCAGAAATGCCACGTCAATGGGCAGGTCCCCCTGCTCCACGGCCCGGGCCCTGCCCCCGTGGCTCCGCAGAAGCACGGGAACGTCCAGCTCCCCCGAGGAGATGGCCTTGCCCACCGCCCCCCGGGCCCCCGAGGAAAAGAGCCGGGAAACGAGCCCGTTTCTGAAGAAGTCCGCCACCATGTCGTGGCTGTCGGGAAGAGAGCTGGGAGCCAGGGAGAGGTCCTTGAATCCCATTTCAGACAGGGCCTTCAGGATCGTGGGAATGACCGCGTCCCCGTTGCGCAGATGATGGTGAAAGGAAATCGTCATCCCGTTTTCCAGCCCCGACCGCTCCACGGCTTTTTTGATGTCGTCGGTCACCTTGTCGCGCCGCGGCGTTCCGGGCCGGATGGGGCGGCGCTCCCTGGCCGGAGCGAAGATCGGGCGTTCCAGGTAGGCGAAGGGGGAAGTGTAGGGCTCGAACTTTCCCAGGCCCGGAATCTCGACGGGAATGTCACGCCCCAGCGAGTTTTTCACCATTTTGAGGTTTTGTCCCCCGTTCATCTTATATCTGCCTCCTCTTCGATGCCGTAAAGCCGCCCCAGTTCAATGAGGGAGAACGCGCGCACGACGATGGGGCCGTCCACCATACGCCCGTCCACGGAGATGACCCCCTTGCCCTCCCGCTTGGCCCGCTCCGCCGCGTCCACGATGCGGAACGCCCGACGCAGCTCCCGATGGTCCGGACGGTAGGCTTCGTGGATCACCTCGATCTGGGTCGGGTGGATGGCCGCCTTGCCCGTAAATCCCATCTGGACCGCCAGTTTCGCCTCGGCCCGCAGCCCTTCCACGTCGTCGATATCGGTCCACACCGTGTCGAAAGCCATGAGCCCCGCGGCCTTCGCCGCCATCACCACGCGTCCCCGAGCGTAGAAGAGCTCCACCCCGTCACGGGTCTTCTGCACTCCTATATCGGCGGTCAGGTCCTGCCCCCCCAAAGTGAGGGCCTCCACCCGATCCGAGGCCCGGGCGATCTCGTAAGCGCACTCGATGCCGTGGGCCGTCTCCAGCATGGCGTGAATCCGAACGCCGCCCAGGGGCATCCCGTGCTCTCCTTCGATGCGGCTGATGAGCTCGTCGGCGTGTCTCACGTCCTCGGGGGAATGGCACTTGGGTACGCGCACCGCGGCCGGGCCCGAGGGAATGATCTCCTCCAAGTCTTTTTCGAGCCAGGGCGTGTCCGCGCCGTTGACCCGCACGGTGACCAAGGTGTCCCCGAAGTCGACCTCTCTCACGAAATGAGACACCAGACGGCGCGCGGCGTCTTTCTCCCGCTCGGAGACGGCGTCCTCCAGGTCCAGCAGCACGCTGTCCGCCCCGAAGGCCGGCACGTGCTGTATCATCCCCGGGTTGTTGCCGGGCATGTAGAGCATGGACCGGCAGGAATGTTTTCGCGGCGGCGTCACCGTCATCGCTTCATTCTTCTCCTTCATTCTTCTCCTTCCTCTCTGGAAACCGAGGCGCGTTCGAACGCCGTTTCCACCCGCGCGCGCAGTGTCACCTCCAGCGCGCCTCGGTCCTGCACCTGAACCGAAGCTGCCCCCGCCGGAACGTAGCGTTCCGCGATCTCCCGGACAATGCGCTCGGTCCTTCTTTTGAACAATGCCTCGTTCTGCCCTCCGTACTCCAG
>JAISWV010000266.1 GCA_031270755.1 Synergistaceae bacterium | reverse complement strand
CCGCAATGGGCGCACACTTCCGGTTTGCTGTCAATGATAACGTCAACCTCTTCAAGAGGCAGAAGAGGCCGATTTACGGCTTTATGCCCCATTTGCGCTCCTTGTTTTCTTGCTCCATGTTGAGGATGCGACGGTAATTCTTCAGCCTTATGTCTCGCTTTAGCCTCGGGGCTGTCGGAAGATGGAGCCCGGCTGGAGTTGGTCGAATTCTGGTGCATTTGCTGGTTGAGCTTAAAGTATTCTTGCAACACATAATAAGTTAACCTTGCCAAATCATCCAAGGACAACCTTTTTAGTTCTTCCTCTGAGAAGTCTTTGTAGTCCATAAAAGAAAATTTATTATTTTCCATGATAGAAATTTATCATGATTGGGCGCTTAAAGCAATAGGGGGGTCTGGACCTAAATCCGCAGGTTGCGTTTAGAAAATTTCTATATACAGAGTTAGGACAATAGATGAGTAATTTTTTATCTTTCACCCAATGGGTGCGGGTTTTAAGCGAATCAAGCGTATATTGTATCTCTGTTTACAGAAATTCAAAGATTGCAACCTGCGAATTTGGGCTGAACGGTTACAAAATTTTCCTGTTGTTATCCACTTTTGGAAGCTGAGCAGGGCGTAGTTTTCCGGTATTTTCAATATAATATGGCATAGCTATGTCCCCAGCCAAACTATTGAGTGGTATTGTAATTTTCACTGGACTTTCTACTTGAGGTGTAACTCGAGCGTTCCGACCAGCGTCTCAAATTCGACGGGTTTGGTCAGATAGTCGTTCATACCCGACGCAAGGCATTTCTCGATTATGTCGCCGCCGGTATCCGCGGTGACGGCGATTATTTGTACTTTGTCCGCCCCCGCCAGCCCCGACGTCCGTATACGGCAAGCCGCCTCGAAACCATCCATAACCGGCATATGCAAGTCCATCAATATGAAGTCGTGCCCGTCCTGAGCGAACTTGTACACGGCCTCTGTTCCGTCTGCCGCCGTGTCCAGCTTGACATTTACGTCTGCCAGCAGGACGGAAATTATCTCCCGGTTCACTTCCACATCGTCCACAACCAGAATACGCTTCCCTTCCAAAAGCGAAACGTCGGCTCCGTCGGCTTCGTTTTTCCCCGGCAGGACATCGCACGTCTCGAAATCCACGCTGACGGTGAAGGCAAATCGCGTTCCCTGGCCGGGCGCCGACTCGACACCTATATTGCCGCCCATCTTCTCGACGATGTGCCTGGTGATGGGCAAACCCAAACCGGTACCGCCGTGGACCCTGGAGATGCTGTTATCCGCCTGTTCGAAAGCGTTCCATAAACGCTCCTGCATTTCGGAGGACATTCCGACGCCTGTGTCGCTGACTTCAAAACATATGGAGCACCTCTTGTCGCGGACGCCGGACTCCGCAGCCGACAAGCGTATAGATCCGCCCGGAGGAGTGAACTTCACGGCGTTTGAAAGCAAATTGAGGAGAGCCTGTTTCATTCTGCCCTCGTCCGCGACGAGCAAATCGGGGATACGTTCGTCGAGCGCACTTTCGAATTTTTGTTTTTTTTCATTGGCCTGCCGGGAAACCTGCTCTATGACGGAGTGCATAGCGGAACGGAAACGGAACGGCCGCGCGGACAATTCGAAGCCGCCCGCGTCGATTTTTGTCATATCCAGAATGTTGTCTATGATACCCAACAGATGCCCAGAGGCCTTGTCGATCTCGTCCAGACAATGTCTCCGCCGTTCGGCGTCGTCTGTTCGGGCTAACGACGCCATGTTCACGATGGCGTTCATGGGAGTGCGCATTTCATGGCTCATACGGCTCAGAAAATCGCTCTTCGCCTTGCTGTAATATTCTTCGTGGATCAGAGCCCGGTCCGTGCGTTCTTTCGCTTCGATGAGCTCCATCTGCATTTTTTTCATCTCGGTGATGTCGTTGCCGATGAGCCCAAGGCCTGTTTTTCCGCCGTGAAGCACCGCCGTGAAAGTAGAGAAATTCAAGATCCTTTTCGAACCGTCCTTGCGGACCACCGGCATCTCGAACTCGTTGACGCACCGGCCCACGCTTTGCAGAAATTCCGTGACAATCCTCCGCAAACCTTCCTTGCCGAACACGGCTTCCAAGCCCCGAGAGGCGAGTTCGCTTTTCGAATAGCCTGAAACGTGACTCGCCGCCGGGTTCAGGTAATCCACCCGTCCGTCCGTGCTGAGGAAAGCCATGAACTGCGGCGAACCTTCCGCCAGGGACAGGACCCGCGCCAGTTCGTCTTCGGTCAGCTTGGACTGACGCACGAGCTGTATATGTGTGTTGACGCGCGCTCGGACAATCGCGCTCTTGAACGGTTTTTTGATATAATCCACCGCGCCGAGAAGAAAACCCTTTTCTTCGTCGTCTTCGCTGGTCATCCCGGTGATAAATATTACGGGGATGTCCCTTGTACCTTCTTCCGCCTTCATGCGCGAAAGCACGGAAAAACCGTCCATACCCGGCATCGAGACGTCCAGTAAAACGAGATCCGGTTTACGCTCCGCGATAAACTTCAAAGCCTGCTCTCCAGACTTCGCAATAAAAACGGCATATTGGGGAGAGAGCATCTTGCTGAGCGCCAGCAAATTGAGAGGTTCGTCATCCACCAGCAAAATCGAGTTTCTTGAATTATTGTCCATGATCTTTTACATTTGATCCGTTTTGAAATCCAAGAGCCTTGTGTACCTTGCTTCGCAGCAGAGCCGGGTCGAAGGGTCTGACAATGTAGTCTCTCGCGCCCTTCTCGTGGGCTTCCATCACGAACTTCTTCGACGCGTGTGAAGTCACGAAAATGATGGGAATGTCCTTGAGCTGGGGCTTGGCCCGGAACGCCTCTATGCAGTCGAATCCCGACATGTCCGGCATTTCTATATCCAGCAGAATGAGGTCGGGCACAATACGGTCGAGGACCGTCAGTCCCATGCCGCCGGATTTCGCCAGGCGCAGCTCGAAAGTATCCTTCAGCGTGCTTTGAATGATTTGAAGGTTTGTCTGTGCGTCGTCCACCGCTAAAATGACTTTCTTTTTTTCGTCCGATTCGTTCAACATTCCAATCTCCCTCCAATCTTTATGAATACTTTGCACTTTGCCGGAAAACCTCAAAAAATTTACGGCTTCGTTTCTTCCATTTTCAGAATCTCTTTCAACGCCGCGCACTTGATGACGGCCTCTTCGTAGTCGAAAGACTCCACAAGCTCACAGATCTCTTCCACCAGAGGATCCAAATTTTCACTGAATTTGACCGTCACCAGGGGTTCTACCACCGCGTCCGCCGCGTTGGCGTCGCAACCCAGACAGGCTGCGTGCAAGTTCTCCAGTGCCTCCAGCAAATTTTCGGCCGATATTTTCTTTTTCACGCCTTCTTTGGCAGGCTCTTCCATCAAAGAAGTTTGCAAAAGCCGGATCCGGAAGAAATCCATTGCCTCGCAAAAACGCTCCGTCTCGCGCTCGCATTTTTCCGCTTCTCCGCCCGCCGAAGCCTTCTCCAATACAAGGGCCCAGCCGGACAGAAACGGGTTGCCCAGGTTTGCGAAAACGCCCTTCAGCGCGTGAACTTGTATGGAGTATCCTTTCCAGTCCTTTTTCGCCGCGAAGGCGCGGACGGCTTCGATGTCTTTGTCCAGTCCTTTGCAGAACCGGCGGAGGATAGAGATGTAAACGTCCTCGTTCCGGTCCACCCGTGTGAGCCCTTCGGCCACGCTCAAGTCGTCGACGCAGGCGAGTCGCGCCAAGAGTTCGTCGAAATCGGCGTTCTTCGGCGTCGTTTTGATTTCTTCTTCCGCTTCCCTCTTTGTCAGCTTTCCCGGCGGCAGCCATTTCAGAAGCATCTCGTTCAGCTCGACCGCTTCGATGGGCTTCGATATGAAGTCATTCATCCCCGCTTCGAGAAAAGCTTCCCTAGCGCCGGACACCGCGTTGGCGGAAAGAGCGATGATCGGCACGTGTCCGCAATAATCGTCTCCCAGACCGCGGATGAGCTTCGTGGCCTCGATGCCATCCATGCCCGGCATCATATGGTCCATAAAAATGAGGTCATATTGCTTGGTCCGAATGGACTCCAGCGCCATCTCCCCGCTTGTCGCCGTTGCCGGCTTGAGGCCGTGCCTGGACAAATAGCCCGCTGCCACCGTCAAGTTGATGTCGTTGTCGTCCACCACCAATACCTTGACGTCGGGAGACACGACGACGCGCTGGAACTTGCTCTTCTGACTTATTTGGGCAGAGTCGCCCTCCACTAGGGGAATGAACACCATAAAAACCGAACCCTTGCCGTACTCGCTTTCCACGGCGATTTCACCGCCCATCATTTCCACAAGCTGCTTCGTGATGGAAAGACCTAGGCCCGTGCCTACGACCCCGCTGTTTTTTTCGCCGTCCACCTGTTCAAAAGCCCTGAATATCTTCTCGAAATTTTCTTTCTTGATGCCGATGCCCGTATCCTCCACGCGGATATACAAGTAATCTCGGCCGTTTCGCTTTTCCCGCCGGAGGCTCAAACTCACGGAACCCTTCTGAGTGTATTTGACGGCGTTATTGACGAGGTTCATCACAATCTGACGCACGCGGGTCTCGTCGCCGTACAGCACGGGCGGAATGTCCCCCGCGATGAAGTCATGAAATTCCAACGGCTTACCTGCCATCGTGAAGCGCATGAGCGAACAGACGTTGCTGAACAACTCGAAGAGGTTATAGTGCACGGGGATCAGGTCCATTTTGTCGGCTTCTATCTTGGAAAAATCCAAGATATCGTTGATGATCTCCAGTAAGGAATATGACATCTTTCGGATATCCGAAAAATAGTGAACCTGCTCCAGGTCCAGGTTGTCGGTGCGCATCAGCTCGCTCATCCCGATGATGGCGTTCATGGGCGTTCGTATCTCGTGGCTCATGGAGGCCAGGAAACGGCTTTTCGTCTCTGCCGCGGCCTTGATGGCTTTGGCCTGCACCTCCATCTCGAGGCGCTGTTCGTTGGCCGCCCGCACTTTTTCCTCCTCCGCTCTGATCTCGCGGAGGTCGCGGCCGTAGGTCACGACAAACGATCCGCTTTTTCTCGGGATGAACGCCGCCGTCATTTCCAGCGGCAGGTCTTCACCCTTGGCTGTGCGGGCAAGCCATTCGTAAACTCGAGTCCCGCTCCGGCGTGTGGCGTCCATCAGCTCTTTGCCTTTTTCCCGGGTGAACCTGCCGTCCGGCTGACATTCCGGATGGTAATCGTAAAAATGCCTTATATAATCGGACTTTCGGGAAAGCCCCAAGAGTTTGATAATTTCCATGTTGCAATCGACCAGGACGTTGTTCTCGTCCCACAAGGAAATCGCCAGGGGCGTAGCGTCCAGCATGAGCATGGCCCGCTTTTCGGCCTCGGCCGCCTCCTTTTCCTTTGCCTTCTCCTTCCGCAGGTCCCGCCCATAACATACAAAGCTGAAGCCCGTTTTACCCGGTATGCGCACCGTCGTCAGCTCCAACGGCAGGTCTTCGCCGAGGGGTGAACGGGACATCCATTCGATGACCGGAGTCTTGCCTTGGGCCGCCTCGCGGAGAAGCTCCTGTCCTTTTTCCCTGGTGGGCGTACCGTCCAGCTGACGCTCCGGCTGAAAGTCGAAAAAGTGCTCCACGTAATCGGATTTTTTGGAGAGCCCCAACATCTCCAGACTCCTTGTGTTGCAGTCCTGGAGGACATAGTTCTCGTCCCAAAGAGTGACCGACATGGGAGCGGCGTCCAGTATGGCCAGAATACGTTTCTCGACCTCGGCCTTGTACAACTCCGTGGTGTCCCGGTAGTAAACGAGCATTCCGTCGAAATGGCCTTCATCGTCGAGGAGGGGCGCGGCGTGGACTTCACATTGACGCGCGTCTTCCCAGTCTGGAAGAAAAATTACCGTGTTCATCACGACCTCTTCCCCGTCGGCCTTCATCTTCAGAAATCGTTCCCGCCACCCCGCAGCGGTTTCTTCGTCGCTGAACATCCTGTATATGTCGCAAAGCTCCCGGCCGCCCACCGCTTCAAAGTCGCCGGCCTTTACCATTTTCAGGAAAGCGTTGCTGCAGTAGATCAAACGCCCGTCTTCGTCCACCAGCAAAAAGACATTCGGGGAATTCTCCGCCTGGAAGCTCATGCATTTTTTCAACCTCAGCAGCTCGGCCTTCGTATGACGCTCCAAAGTTCCGCCCGTTTCCACGCAAAGACGGTGTCTCTCCATTTGTTCTTCCAGACGGCACACGGTCGCTCTCAGTTTTTCGTTCTCTTTGCGAAGCTCCAGAATCGTTTGTACAAGGGTTTCAACAGCAGCAGCTGTCTCCAAGTTTTCAGTTTCAGTCATTCCAATGTACCCCTTTTTGCCAGTTCATCCAGCACGAACGACATTTCCGTCCTCATAGTTTCCAACGGGCCACCCCAAGGCGCTTTTTCGGTGGCTTCGGTGGCCTCTGTATCCTCGCTCAAAGCCGTTTCCAATGCGGAGGCCGCAGCCCGCAGGCGCTCCGTGCCGATCAAGGCGGCGGCGTTCTTCAGGGCGTGAACGAAACGGCGCGCCCCCTGTGCGTCGCCCGCTTCCAGCATGCTCGCGATGACCTCGGAGTCCGCGTCATGGTTCCGGCCGAAGTTCGACAGAATTTTCCGATACGCCGTTTCCCCGCCCGGGAAATTGGAACAGCTTGCCTCCAAGTCGAGGACAACGTTCCGTTTCTCGCGAGCTTCGTTTTTTTTGCGGCTTTCGTAAGTTTCGAGCTTTGCCCTCAGAGCGTCGGAATTTTTTCCCGATTCTTCACACTTTTCCGGCTCTGACAAGAACAGCTTCTCCGGCGGCAGCCAATCTATGAGCACCCTGTTCAACTTCAGCGGGTCAATGGGTTTGGAAAGAAAATCGCTCATTCCCGCTTCGAGAAAGGTCTGCTCCATGCCCGCGATGGCGTTGGCAGAAAGGACCACTATGGGCACTTCGCGGCAGCGCTGGTCCGGAAGAGCGCGGATGCGTTCCATCGTCTCCATCCCGTCCATTTCCGGCATCATGTGATCCATGAACACAAGGTCATAAGGCTTGGCTTGGACCATGTCTATCGCCTTCGCGCCGCTTTCTGAAGTATCCGCTTTTATGTCATGCCTCTGAAGGTATCCCAGAGCGACGGTGAGATTGATCGCGTTGTCGTCCACCACCAACACCTTTACGTCCGGCCGGGCCATGACGCGCCGGAAAGCGCGCTCTCTCTCCAACTTCTCCGGGTTGCCCTCCACCAGCGGCAGGTAGACTGTAAACGTCGTTCCTCTGCCGTATTCAGACTCCACGATGATGTCTCCTTTCATCATATCCGTGAGCTGCTTCGCGATGGAGAGCCCCAGACCGGTACCGGTCAACTCCCGGTGTTTTTGGAAGCCGAACTGCGTGAACTTGTCGAAGAGCCTCGGAAGGTCTTCTTCTTTGATGCCGCTTCCCGTATCCCCAACGGTGACGGCCAGACAATCGCACGATTTCCACATGGCGCGGGTCATCTGCAGTTCCACATAGCCTTCCGCCGTGTACTTCACGGCGTTGTTGAGAATGTTCAGGATGATTTGCTGCACGCGCACTTCGTCTCCAAACAAGATCTCCGGAATGTCGTCCGCAAAGCCGTGGCGAAATTGAAGGCCCTTGTTCTCCATCGAGACATGGATCAACGAGCAGATGTTGTGGTACAGCGCAAGGATGCTGTAGTTGGCGGGAACCAGATCCATCTTCCCGGCCTCGATCTTTGAAAAGTCCAAGATTTCGTTGATGATCTGCAGCAGGGTGTGGGAGGTCTTCTGGATGTCCCGCAGATAGGCCTTTTGTTGATCGTCCAAGTTGTCCACCCGTATCAAGTCGCTCATGCCGATGATGGCGTTCATGGGAGTGCGAATCTCGTGACTCATGGAGGCCAAAAAAGCGCTTTTCGCCCCAGAAGCCGCCAATGCCGTCCTTTTTTCCACTTCCAGTTCCATGCCCCGTTCGTTGGCTTCCCGGACCTCCGCTTCTTTCGCCTTGAATTCGCGCAAATCCCGGGAATAGGCCGCCAGACGGAAACCGTCTTCCCAAGAGATGCGCACGAGGGTGGTTTCTACAGGCAGAAGCTCGCCCGTCATCGCGCGGTAGGTCCATTCAAATTGCCGATAACCGGTTTCGAAGGCGGCGCGAATCAACTGCTTCGCTTTGTCGATGGAGCGTTCGCCGTCTGGTTGAAACTCCGGCTGCAGTTCGTAAAAAGACTCGGTGTAATCGGTTTTTTTGGACAACCCCAGTAGGCGAAGGGCTTCCCGATTGCAGTCGAGCATGTTCCCTTTCTCGTCCCAAATAGAAACCATGAGAGGAGCGGCATCCAACATAGCCTGTACATGTTTGTTCGCTACCGAGGTAACCAGAGTGGCCGAGTCAAAAAACACCACCTGGGCGCCTTCGAAAAAACCATCTTCATTCACTAGGGGTATGGACTGCACGACATACACATGGGGAATTTCCACGCCGGGAAAAGCGATTTTCAATTCCTCTTCCACCGGCTTTTTGTCTGTCTGGATCTTCAGGAAAGTGCGTTCTGCCCCCTGGATAAACGCCTCGTGTGCGAACGATCCGTAAACTTCCGAAAAGTGCCGCCCCTGGATCGCACTACGGTCAGAAACGGCCATTGTCCGTACCATCCGTTCACTGCAAAAATCAATGACACCGTCTTTGTTCAAAAACATAATGGTGTTGAGACTATTCTCGAGCAGAAGATTCATGTACTTGGCTTGCAAAGCGAAGTGCTTTTCTTTTTTCGATTCTTCCGCTCGTCCCGTGACACGAGCCTCGTCGTGGTCCGTAAAACAAATCGCGCTTCCCGTCGTCATGATTGCCACCTCGATACTTCAGTAAAGGAATACGTTCACAGCAGTGATCAAACCATCCTTGGGCATCTTGTACAGTAATTGTTTTCAACACCGCACCGATTGCATCGATGAGGATTTCTTTGCATTTTCTTTTTTCTTCCGAAGCCGGCTTTTTATCTTCGGCCGCATATTCTCCACTACGATCAGCTCCACAAGTTCAATGGCCGATTTATCTGTACGTCTGAATTATGAATACTTGATGAATCGCGTGATACCTCCAAATTAATTTAATAAAAGTCACAAATGACATTCTGATTAATAATGAAAAATCTCAAAGTGTATGAATGTTCCGAGCATTAGGTTGCGCGACACACCCATGACGATGAAGAAAAAATCACAAGATACACCCGAATGTGTATTGTTTTTAATTTTAATAGGGCGCGAGGTATGCAAACAAGACCGTCTCTTTCCAAAGCGGAAGAAGCGGGCTCGATAATCGGGCCTGGACGCGGTGGGCATTCCCGTCCAAGCGATAGAAGGCCTCTCCATCGAACAGGCCTCCGCGAAGTCGTCCAGAAAGTCAAGCCTTGAACTAATTTGAACTAAGGCATTTGGCGGGCTGTGCTTAAGGATAGTCTTGGGCTGTATGCAAAATGTTCAGTACTATTATGGCTTCCTCTCGCAATTCGTAGACGATGATCAAGGGCGCTTTTTTGACTACACACTCGAATGTACCTGGATAGCGCCCAACTCGTCCCATATGAGGAAAAAGTAAAACTCTGTCTTCTGTCTAATGTTTTTTCGTAACCGTTCAAACCCTACTTCGAGGAAGACGAAGCTGATGGAGTAAAAATACTTGGCGTAGCGGTATTGAAACGAAAACTTCGGACTAATTCATTCAAAAATTTGACAGGATTTAC
>JAISWV010000434.1 GCA_031270755.1 Synergistaceae bacterium | reverse complement strand
AGAAGAGGATCGCTCACCGGCTCACCTAAAATTTCGGGAGCGTAGTCCAAATCGAAAACCTCGACCTTCCCCTCTGCGTCGTCCTTGACGCTGTATGAAGAAAATATACTCAATGAATTGAAATCTGTCAAATTTTCATACGCATTCAGGAGGTTCGCTCTGGGTCTCATCCCCTTTTCAAATTCCGAACGCAGCCACCTCAAGGCCAAGTTCGTCAGCGACGCCAGCTCGGACCGCGCCTGGACGCGCTTCAGATACACGCCCATAACGCCGGAGGAGTGCCCGGTATGCGTAACGGCCACCCCCAGCAGCACCGCCAGCAGAAAAATCAGCGCCATCGTCGAAGAAAGAGCGTAACCTCGCCTGGAGTCTTTTTTTTTCGTTTTCATAATTTATATCCGCAAATTTTTTAAAATCCAAGATCCCCGCACGACGGCCAGGTCACGGGACTCGAACTCGGCGCGCCACGGAGCCTCGGTGGGCCACTCCCTGGGCCTGGACGCCCTTCCGAAAGAAGCCTCGCCTCCCGTCGTCAAGACCCAGGCCTCCAGCAGGCTTTTCGACGGCGTCCATTGGAACCACATTTCGAGCACGCCTTCCACGCGGTGTTCCGCCGACGTCCACGAGGTACGCAGCTCCTCCGACTGAAGTCCGTCGTTTTTGGCCTGAAAACGCTCGCCTCTCAAGTAGTGCATCTCGTCGTAAGGACGAAGCGTCGCGGAAAGGCCGGAGCCCTCCGCCAGGCGTATCGTCAGGCTCCCCTTCTCGTACAGACTCGCGTAAACGGGAAATTCCATGAGGGGAAAGGTGACCCAAGACCGCAGATCCCTTTTATCCGTGGTCGGCAGCCGTTCTTTCATCCTCTCCGAGTCCAGGTTTTCGGAGGGCGTCAATTTTATCGTCGCGGGAACGCCTGCGCTCATGCTCAGGGGCTTGTTCCCGTCGAGTTTCGCTTTCAAAGCGGAGGGTACGGCGTAAAGAACGGCAAGCCCTTGACCCCGAAACACCCCTTCGACCTCCGGCGCCAATTTCCATAGACCCTGAGGGCCCGAGGGAAACCCTATCCAGACCTGAATGGGCCCCCGGTCCGACCATCCGCCGGGAGGAGGCCAGTCGTTCCTTCCCGCCACTCCTCCGAAAGAACGCTGGAACAAGCTGCCCACCCGTTCGTAAGTGACACCGAATCCCGCGTGGAGGGCGCGGGGTTCGATGATGGACAGGACGCTCTGGCCTCTTTCCCACGCCAGCGCGTTGTTCGACGCCCGCGTTGTCAAAAGCAGGATGTTCCGCGTCGTTTGGGAGACGACGACCCCCACTGTCGCGCCCAAAACCAGCGCGATCATGAGCTCGACGAGAGAAAAACCACGCCGCCTCATGACGTCAGTAGACGCGGCTTATGGTAAAGGGGGTGTCGGTCCCGGACCCGTTCGAAACGCGCAAAGTCACGTAAAAAGTGTCGTAATTCCCGGGCACCGCATCCCATTCGAACCGCATTTTGCCGTATTCGTCGGTACGAGGAGCCGCATCTATATCGGCCCGGGACACGGGGAGCTCCAGTCTGTTGAACCACCATTCCGCGTACGACGCCTTATGCGCCCGTTCTTGAATTTGCAGCTCCGCGGCGAACACCGTCCCGAAGGCCTCGATCGACGTGAGCACGACCACTTCCAGTACGCTGAGAGCGACCAAAATCTCGACGAGGGTCTGACCCGCTCTTTTTTTAATCGACATGTGCGTCCTCCCTTAAATGTGGTTTAGCCTATTTAATTTTACTCGATTTTTGTTCAGGAAGCACTCATTATCTTAATAGTGGGTTGTAGATATTTCTGCCAGATATTTCTGCCAAATTGTAGGGGCGCGCATTGCGCGTCCGTGGCATCCGCAATAATCAAGTCTATACCCCATTCAATCTTTGGCCTTGACGGACAGGCGGCGATATTTACAGGAAGGAAGGCTTTCCAAGATCTTCCAGTCTTTGCGGTCCAGAGCGCGGCCATCCAGCAAAACCACCCGGCCCCGGTCCGAGCTGCTGCGAATCAGCCGCCCCACGGCCTGCCGCAAAAACATCTTGGCGTTGGGCAAGGTCGTCCTCACGAAGGCTTTTTGGCCTTCCAGCACGTTGCGGGCCTGTATCAGAGGGTCGTTGGGGTGGGGAAAGGGGATTCGGTCGATGATGACCTGAGTCAGCCCCTCGCCGGGGATGTCCACACCTTCGCGGAAGGAGGCGCTGCCGATCAGTACGGACGTCTCGTCCTCCCGGAAGCGCTTCAGCAGCTCTTTTTGAGAAAAATCCCCCTGCGCGAGAACCTCGTAAGGCCGCTGACGCTTTCGCATCAGGGCGGCAAGAACCCGTAAAAGCCGTATGGAGGAGAGCAAGACGAGGGTGCGGCCCCCGTTTTCGTCGCAGAGCTTTTCGATGGCGCGGCAGATTCTCTCGTCGTACCCCTGGCTCGCCACGGGTATGCCGATGTCCACGATCAAAAGCTCCATTTGCTGCTTGAAGTCGAAAGGCGACGTCACCACAAGGGTTTTATCGGGTCGTATTCCCGTCTCCCGCGACCAGAAGGAAAAATCTCCCTCCAGAGACAGGGTCGCGGAGACCAGGACGCGCTTTTTCGGTGCCTCGGACTCGAAGGCGTCTTGTATCATGTCCGCGCAGACCACGGGAGCGCTCAGCAGAACGTTCGCCCCCCTGGCGTCGGCGCCGCGCCAGTAGCTCCAAAGCGGAAATTCGCTGACGTTCACGCACCAGAGAACGGCCTGCTTGAACTCTTTGACCTCGTCGATCCAGTTCATGACCGCGCCCACCCCGCCGAGATCGGCGCTGTTTTCGAACTCCCCCGACATGAAGCGCTCCTCCAGACTGCGCAGGGGCTTCAAAAGTTCTTCGAACGCGAGAGCCAGCTCTTTGCCCTTGTGCAGCAGTTCTTCACTGCACTCGACGATGCCGTCCCCCTGGCGGTATAGAAGCTCCACCAGAGCGAACAGGGCGTCGAGGGCGTCCCGGCAGACGGCCGCCCGCTTCTTGAAAAGAGACGTATCGACATTCTGACCGGCAAAAAGAGCGTCGAACCCCGAAAGCGTCCGGGGACGCAGAAGAGAAGCCCCGTGCTCGGCATCTGCCTCCACCGTGGCGGCGTTGCGGGCTGCGTCGGGGATGCGGTGGGCTTCGTCGCACACCAGCCAGTCGTACTTCACGGGAAACGAGCCCTTGCCGCTCAAAATATGCGAGAAAAACAGGTGGTAGTTGGCGACGACCACCTCCCAGTCTTGAGCGTTCCTGAAAGCCTGGGTCACGAAGCATCGCCCGCGGAAAGGGCAGCAGGTCCCCAGGCAGTTGTGCACGCTGGCCGACGTTTGGACCAGCGCCGGGTGATTGGAGGGCAGGGGCAGCTCCGCCAGGTCTCCCGACTCCGTTTCCTCTATCCACCGGGCGATGTCCACGGGCGTGTCCGCCAGGGGAAGATACCCGCCCGGCAGAGAGGCGGCCCGGCGAAGGCAAATGTAGTTGTTCCTCCCCTTCAGGAGCCCGTAGGAAAATTTTTTGCCCAAAAGGGCGTTCAGCTTGGGGAGGTCTTTGGCGATCAACTGCTCCTGCAGCGCGATACTGGCGGTGAGAAACAAGACATGATTGTCCGCGGCCTCCAAAATGGCGGGGATGAGGACGGCAAAGGTCTTCCCCACGCCGGGGGGAGCCTCCGCCGCCATCGTCGACAGCTCGGGATCCTGCAGGAAATCGTGAACCGCCTGAGCGAACTGGAGCTGCTGCGGCCTGTATTCATATCCTTCCAGCCGGCGAGCCAACGAACCGGAAGGGGTAAAAAAATTCAAGAACGAACCCGTAGCGCCCTCCACCTCTCCCTTTACCTCTCATGCCGACAAATGATCGAAACTCGCTTGCAGATACATTATAACGAATGCTAAAATGGCTTTCATGTTTGTGTGAAAAAAGATGAATAAAGATGCGTGAAAAAGAGAGGGCCTGTTTTCTCGTGTTACTATTTTTTGTTCACTTTTTCAAGAGGGATACTTAGAGAAATACTTTTTCGAAAGGGAGGTGATTTTCGAATGCCCAACAAAAAATCGGCCGAAAGACGCGTCCGCACTGCGGAGCGCAATCGCGTTTACAATCGCTATTGGACCACCCGCTGCAAAAACGCCGTCAAAAAGGTTTTGGCCGCCGTGGAGGCCAAGGACGGGACGGAGGCCGGCAAATCTTTCGACGCGGCGCAGAGCGTCATCGACAAAGCCGTCGTCAAAGGGGTCATGCATCGCAACACGGCCAACCGCCGTAAGAAGATGATGGCGAGACACCTGAAAACTCTTTGAAAACTCTCGGCGTAAGTTCCCCCCTGGATTTTTTTAAAAGGGATCGGGTAGGAGGCCGCTCATTGGCTGGGCGGCCTCTTGCATGTTTACGCCTTGTCGGCCAAAGCGATTTTGGTGATTTTGAGGTGGCGCACGCCCTTGGGGATCTTCACGTAGACCTCTTCGCCTACGGACTTGCCTAAAATAGCCTGCCCTACAGGGCTTTTTTGAGAGATGCTGTGGGTTTTGGGGTCGGCTTCTTCCGAGCCTACGATAGTGTAGGTGTACTGCTTCGAGGGTGGCGTCATTTCCTTCAACGTGACGGTGAGTCCTAAAGAAACCCTTCTCGTGTCCAGTTTGTCCTCGTCCAGAATACGAGCTTTGCTCAACTGCATTTCCAACTGAAGGATCCGCGCTTCGAGTTTGGACTGCTCCTCCTTGGCCGAAGCGTATTCCGCGTTCTCGCTCAAGTCCCCGAAAGACCGCGCTTCTTCCAGCTGCCGCGCGATTTCCGCTCTTCGCTCCGTCCGCAGCTCGATCAATTCGGCGCTCAATCGTTCATAGCCGCTTCGTGTCATCGTCGCATCGTTATCGATTATTTTTGTCGCCATTATCCCAGCCTCCACATATTCCAAAATCGGGGGGTATTCTAACAGGTATCGAGAAGATAGACAATAGGGATTCCAGCCTCTAACGGCACAGCTCTCACGCTCTCACGAAACTGGGGCTTTTGGGTTACAATACGGGGCATGAAACCGAACATCGCAGCCATTTTGAAAAACCTCCCCGACAAGCCCGGAGTGTACATCATGAGGGACGAGAAAGGGGAGGTTCTTTACATCGGCAAGGCCAAGAGGCTGAAGCGCAGGGTCGCGTCCTACTTCAGGCACTCGAATTTCGCGTCGCCGCGCCTCCGCAAGCTGGTGGACCTGGTGGAGGACATCTCCATCCTGCGCACCGAGACCGAGGCCGAGGCCCTCATCGTCGAGGCGAAGCTGATCCGGCGCTATTCCCCCTTCTTCAACGTGGACCTCAAGATGAGCGACCGCTATCCTTACATCCGCATCACGGAGGAGGCCTTTCCCCGCCTGGTCGTGACCCGCAGGAAAGAAGACGACGGGTCTATCTGGTTCGGCCCCTACGTCAGCGCGGGGGACATTCGCACCCTGCTGCGCCTGATCGAACGTTATTTCCCCCTGCGCCACTGCAAAGCCGAGATCTTGCGGAGCAAGGCCGACAAACGGCCGTGCCTGGAGTTCGCCCTGGGCCGCTGCATGGGCGTCTGCGCGGGCCGCTGCACGGAGGCGGAATACCGGGAGCGCGTGAACGACATCGTCCTTTTGCTGCAGGGCAACACCTCGGAGCTGGTGGAGCGGATGCGCCGCCGTATGGACGCGACCGCGAAAAGCATGGCCTTCGAGGAGGCCGCGCGCTACCGCGACACGATCCGCGCGGTCTGGAAGGTCTCCCGCCAGCGCGTGTCCGAGGCGCTGCAGGAGGACCTGGACTCCGAGACCTGGCAGGTCCTGACGAAGCTTCAGGAGACCTTCGGCCTGAAGACCCTTCCCTGGCGGATCGACGCCTTCGACATCTCGCATATGTCGGGGCGGGAAATGTACGGATGCTGCGTCGTCTTCGAACAGGGCAAGCCGAACCCGTCGCTCTACCGCCGGTTCAAGATCCGCTCCCTGGAGGAAAACGAGGTCGACGACTTTCGCTCGATACAGGAGACGGTGCTGCGGCGCTACCGCCACGCGCTGGACAACTCCGAGCCCATGCCGCAGTTCGTCCTGATCGACGGCGGGCCCGTGCAGCTGGAGTTCGCGATGAAGTCCTTCGAGGAGTTGAAACTGGAGCTTCCCACCGTTGCTTTGGCCAAGCGCGAGGAGCTGGTCTACCTGCCTGGACGCCCCGACCCCGTGAGGCTCTCTTTTGAAGACCCCGTGCTGAAACTTTTGCAGCGGCTGCGTGACGAGGTCCACCGCTATTCCATCACCACGCACCGCAGCGCAAAGGTCAGCCGCCTGCGCCGTTCCGTGCTGGAGGAGGTCCCCGGCGTCGGCAAGGCCCGCGCCGCGCAGCTCATCGTGAAGTTCGGAAGCGTCCAGCGCATCGCCACCCTGGACCCCGAGGAACTCACCGGTGTGCCCGGCGTGGGCAGGGCCCTGGCGAAAAAAATCGTGGACTACCTGCGGGGCGAACTGAATCCGAAACCCGAAGAGGAGAGCGAAGAGACCGAGACTTGAACTTACTGAGAAAAGAACTCCTCGATAACGAGCTCTGTCCCTCCTGAGCTTTAATCTGATACAATTCCATTTCGGAAAGCCCCTTGGGTATTCCAAATTC
>JAISWV010000418.1 GCA_031270755.1 Synergistaceae bacterium | reverse complement strand
CCGTGCATAATTCCCTTCCCACCATCGTTCGGCATAGAAGCTTGCTTCGTTGTTTAGCTGCTTGAATGATATTAGCGATAGCAACGTATCTGTATCATCTATTCCTTATGGTTGCATTTACTCATGCAAAATTGCAGTTACTTTTTCAAATCAATTTTCTGTTTCGTTTTTTAGCGGTTTGCACGATTAAATGCAATCCCATTTTTCTCAGTTACATTTACCCCTATAAAGTTGCAGTTACTTTTTCAATCGACCCTTAATGTTGTTGATATTGATTTTATATCTACACCTCCATACAAAGAGCATAAGAGCACAAATTTCAAAATCGAGTTAAAATAGGAATAATTATTACAGGGAGGCTGAAGCTATTATGAAGCGTCTTAGTCAATGGATCCAGTGGTTTTTGTGGGTGACGCTGGTGATTTTTTCGTTTTGGCCCGAGTCCCAGGCCGCACCCGAGCCTCCCAGTGCAAAACCGGAAAAGGAGAGGGGCTTGGTGCTCCAGGGAGGTTCTTCCTCCAATGTTTCTTTCGATATTTTCGACTTCGAAGGGCCGAAGATGAAGGACCTTTATTACGTCATCGTAAGGGACATGGACGCCCAGCTCTTGGCCATGTCCACGGGAAAGCTGGACGTGCTGTCGGACCTCTACCGCCCCGGGGACGTGGAACGCCTGGCGAGGTCGGGGGTGGCGGACATGTCCCTGGCCTCCACCTTTCACGGTTTTTTCATCACCTTCAACGTCCGCAAGTTCCCCTGGGACCAGACGGTACTCCGTCAGGCCGCCTCCCAGGTGGCGGAGCGCAGGAAGTGGACCCGGGACCTGTTCTCCGGGTACTGCGAGCCCCTGGCGAGTTTTCTGCCGCACGTTTCCCCTTACTACGACCCGGCGGAGACGCTTCCTTCCGGCGCGGAGGCGGCTCGGAAACGCCTGGCCGAAGCGGGTTGGACGTGGAACCTGGCGGGGTGGCTTGTGGCGCCGGACGGGCGGGCGGTCCCCCCCACTAAAATATTGTGTCCTCCTTCCTCCGTGGCGGCCACCACCACCGAAATCGCCCAGCTGATGGCCGAGGCCCTGCTCTCCATCGGAGTCCCGGCGGAGGCGGAGCCCATCGACTTCCAGACCATGCTGGCCCGGGTGGACGTCCACGACTTCGACGCCTGCACCAACGCTTGGACCATGTCCCGGGACCCCGACGTCCTCTATGCCTTCTACCACTCTTCCATGGACGTGGACGGCGGGTACAACCTGAGCGGCATCGCCGATCCCGAGCTGGACCGGGTGCTGCACGACCTGCGCTACGCCCCCGACGAGGCCGCGGCGCGGGTCATGGCCTCCCGCGCCCAGAAGCTCCTTACGGACCTCATGCCGGTAATCCCCCTTTACAGCCGCTACTCGATTTCCGCCATACGCAACGACTGGGACGGCGTTTTCACCACCGACCGGTCCACGGCGGACAATCTTCTGACTCTGGTCTCCATGACTCCCAAGGGAAGCAAAGAAAAAGAAGGCAAAGAGCGCCCCATCTACTGGAACATTCCGGAGGAGATCCGAACCCTGAACCCTCTCGTCTCCTCCACGGCCTACGACTGGACGGTGTTGGGCACGGTCTACGACACGCTGCTCTCCGTCAATCCCTACACATTCGAGGACATTCCCTGGCTGGCCGAGAGCTGGAGCATCGCGGCGGGAGAGAAGGGGTCGGTCCTGACCTTCACTTTGCGCCCCGGCCTGAAGTGGCAGGACGGCCGTCCCCTGACCGTGGAGGACGCGGCCTTTTCCCTTCAATATATTAAAGACAACAAAATCCCGCGTTTTTACGACAACGTGAAGGACATCGATTCCATAGAGACGGAAGATCGGACTCTGCGCGTCTTTATGGCGAACACCAGCTACTGGCACCTGCACAACATCGGGGGGATGCTGATCCTGCCCAAACACATTTTGGAAAACGTCCCGGACTGGCGGGCGTGGCAGCCCACGAACCGGCCTCACCAGGCCTTGGACGACACGACGATGACCGAGCTGGCGGGCACGGGCCCTTTCACATTCCGGGAGTCCCGGACGGGCGAGTACGTCCACATGACCCGCAACGAGCATTACATGCTGTTGAATTACATGCCGCCGAACCCCGAAAGCGAGGCGAAATAACCGATGAGCGCTTTGATCAAACGAGTTGCCGGCTCGCTGGTGGTACTGATCGTCGTGCTGGTGCTCAATTTCTTCCTTTTCCGCATCATGCCCGGAGACCCCCTAGTAGGCATCATGGACCCGAGATTTTCCCCCGAGGCCAAGGAACAGCTGGCCGCTCAGTGGGGCCTGGACAAGCCTTTGGCGGAGCAGTTCGTCGTCTACCTTCGGGAGATGCTCTCCTTTCGGTTCGGCCTGTCGATGATGACCAGCGTTCCCGTGTGGGACGAGCTGAAAAACCGCGTGCCCAACACCGTGGCGCTTCTGCTTCCGGCGCTGCTTTTGTCGGCGGCCCTGGGCTTGTGGCTGGGGGTGAAGGCCGCACTGAGGCGGGGGTCCAGGGTGGAGCGGCTGGTGCTCTTGAGTGGAGCCGTTTCTTTCTCGTTCCCTTCGTTTTTCGTTCAGCTTCTTTTGCTTTTGTGTTTCGCCTACGTTTGGCCGATCTTTCCGCTGCGGGGGACAACGTCCATTCCTCCGCCGGAGGGGCCGGCCGCTTTCTTCGACTACCTGTGGCACCTGGCCTTGCCTCTTTTTTCGCTGGTGATCTTGAGTTTCGGCGGCTGGGCACTCTATATCCGCAACATGATGGTGAAGGCGCTGGGCGAGGACTACGTGCTGATGGCCCGGGCCCGGGGCCTGTCCCGCCGCCGGGTGGTGTGGAACCACGCGTTCCGGTCCATTCTGCCCCCGGTGGTGACGATCTTTCTGCTCTCCCTGCCCGGAGTGGTCAGCGGAGCCGTGATCACGGAGACCGTTTTTTCCCTGAACGGGGCGGGGCGATTCCTGCTGGAGGCCACCAATTCCCACGACTATCCCTCGGCTGGGGCGGCGTTTTTTTTGCTGGCGCTTCTGACCGTCTCCTGCAATCTCCTGGCCGATTTGATCTACGTCCTGGTGGATCCCCGGGTGAGAAGGGAGGGGGCGCGATGACACGCGGTATCGTCTGTCTCGCCGCGCTGACGCTTTTGGTTCTTTTGGCGCTTTTGGGCCCCGCGCCTTTTGGGCTGAAAGACGGCCCCCAAGCGCCGCCCTATTCCAAGCCGGACTGGCTGGACCGGTCCGTCGCGTCCACGGTGATATTGAACGTCAGCGGCGTTTCCAAAGCGTCCGCTCCTCTGACCTGGAACTACGCGGCGCCTTTGCGCGTGGCTCTGACCGGACGCCTGGAGAGCGGCTCCGTGCGATGGACGACGCCCCAGGGCGGGGAATTTCTGTTGGCCCGGGGGCCGGAAACCGGCTCGGCTGTTTCCTTGGACCTGGACGCCAGGGACATCCCCTTCAAAAGGTCGGTGGGAATGAAGCCCTTCGACAACATGCCCGCCCTGCTTTTCCCGTCCAAGGGGGGGTACCGCCTTTCGCTCCTGGGCAGCGGGGACGTCGCCCTGAAGATCGAGGGCGGGCGCTGGGGCTGGCTGGGCACGGACCAGCGCGGGCGGGACGTGGCGACGCTCTTCCTCCGGGGCATACGCATATCCCTGATCGTGGGAATCTCCTCGACCCTTATCGCGATGCTTCTGGGGCTTTCCTTGGGACTGCTCTCGGGGTACGCGGGCGGTGTCACCGACGCCCTGATCATGCGCACGGTGGACGTGTTGTTGTCCATTCCCACTCTGCCGATTTTGATGGTGATCGCCGGGATATGGGGCAAGGGGCTCTGGAACCTGGTCCTGATCCTTTCGATTTTCTCATGGATGGGGACGGCCCGGACGGTGCGCGCCATGACCCTCTCCCTGAGGGACGCGCCCTGGGTGGACGGCCTGCGCGCTCTGGGGGCGAAGCGAAACTACATTCTTTTCCGGCATCTGGTTCCCGAGGCTTTGCCTTTGTTGCTGGCGAACGTGGCCTTGGGGGTGCCGGGAGCCATTTTGGCCGAGGCCGGGCTGTCTTTCCTGGGGCTGTCCGATCCCCGCCTGCCCTCCTGGGGGCGTATGCTGCACGAGGCCCACATCTTCGGGGCCTTCACCAACGGGGCCTGGTGGACGATCCTGCCGCCGGGGCTGGGTATCTCCCTGATATGCCTGATCTTCATGGACATCGGCCGCAAATTGGAAGAACGCGCCGACCCGCGCCTAACACAAGCAAGCATGAAACAAGCGGGCCTGGAGCAAGCTCGCTTGGATCAAATGGAGGTTTCGCAATGACTTCGGCAATGATTTCAAGTGAAAAAACGGCCATAGAGCTTCGCAATCTCTCTGTTACCTACCCGGGCGGGGGAAAAAACAATAAAGAAGCGCGCGCCGTCAAAGCAGTCAGAAATTGCTCGTTTTCCGTCGCCAGGGGCAACATCGTTGGATTGGTGGGAGAATCCGGCAGCGGCAAGTCCAGCGCCCTCATGGCGATCCCCGGCCTGCTGCCGCCGGGCACCTTGGTTTCCGGGCAGATCTTCTGCGACGGAGAGGACATTTCGGCGCTGAGCGAGGAGGCCCTGAACGTCTGGCGGTGGCGCCGCATCGCTTTAGTCCCTCAGGGGGCCATGAACTCCTTCACTCCGCATCTTTCCGTGGAGCGGCATATCACGGAGGTCCTCACCCACCACCTGGGCATGACGAGACGGGAAGGCCGCGGATACGCCGCCGAGCTCCTGCGGACCGTGGGACTGGAGGCCGAAGGAACGTCCTCGATTTTGGACCGCTACCCTCACGAGCTTTCGGGGGGACAGAAACAGCGGGCGGCTCTGGCTGCGGCTCTGGCCTGCGGACCGGACTTCCTTCTGGCGGACGAGCCCACGACGGCTCTGGACGTCATCACGCAAAAAGAGGTCCTGGACATGACCGCGGCCTTGGTGCGGGAGCGGGGCATGGGCCTTTTGCTGGTGACCCACGACCTGCCTTTGGCAGCGGGGCTCTGTGACATATTGATCGTGATGAAGGACGGGGTCGTCGTGGAAAGCGGTCCTTCGCGGCTGCTGGTCGGCGCGCCGTCCCACCCCTACACGCGGCGGCTGATCGAAGCGATTCGAAGCCTGGAGAAAACAGAAGAAACAAGAGAAACAGGAGGCGAACGGCTATGACTCCCCTGAACGTAAAAGAACTGAGCGTTCACTTCAAAAGACGCTATAGTTTTTTGAAAGGGCGGGGGGAGGGAATATGGGCCTTGAAGTCCCTTTCGTTTTCGTTGGAAAAGGACGCAACACCCAAGGGTGCATCCCCCAAGGGTGCATCCCCCAAGGGGGCGACGCCTGGGGGAGCCACGCTCTCGGTCATCGGGGAGTCCGGCAGCGGCAAGACGACGCTTTTGCGTTCCCTGCTGGGCCTCGTGCCGCAGGCCTCCGGCGACGTGGAGCTTTGGGGGCGGTCCCTGAGGGCGATGACCGGCGGCGAGCGCCTGGCGGTGCGGCGGCGGTGCGGTTACGTGCCCCAGGACCCTTACAGTTCCCTGCCTCCGACCTTGACTGTTCTGGGCGCCGTGCTGGAGCCCTGGGACGTGGTCCACGGCAGGCGCGGCGGCAGGCGGGAAAAGGGGCCGGCCAAGGCGAAGGAGCTCTTGAACGAACTCAAATTGCCCGAAGAGCTTTGGAACGCCCGGGTGCGCTATTCCCTGTCCGGGGGGCAGCGCCAAAGAGTCGCTGTGGCGCGCGCGTTGATTCTCGGCCCGGAGCTTCTGCTCTGCGACGAACCCACGGCGATGCAGGACGTCTCCACGCGGGGCGAGGTGCTGGAGGTGCTGAACCGCCGCGTCGCCGCCGGCATGTCCATGGTTTTGGTGACCCACGACCTGCTGCTGGCCCGCTACGCTTCCACCCGGGGCGTGGTGCTCTACAAAGGAGAGATCGTGGAGTCCGGGGACACCGGGGAGCTTCTGGAACGCCCGTCCCACGATTACACCCGCGCCTTGCTGGCAGCGCTGCCGAGGCTCCCGAACCGATGAAGATGAAGATAAAACACAGGGGGTCTCGGGGGAGCCAGTGAGCCCGCTTTTGGGGGAGCGAGCTCCGCCCGCCTGAGCTTGAACGTTTGCAAACAGGATTTCCGTCATAGTGGTAATGGGGAATTTGCAACTAAGGGAGGAAATGATAGTGGCGTTGAAGAAGAAAAGTATTCAAGCAAAGTTATTGACAGTGTTTGTGCCTGTATTTGTCATCTCTTTTCTGGTGTTGTCCGGTGTGAGCTACAATTTGTCCCGAACCGCCCTGTCCGAAAATACCAGGGAAACCGCCATCGCCATCGGTTCCCGGTACGCCGAGCAGCTCAAGGCCAACATGGAGTCGATCACGAGCGACCTCAAAATCATAGCGCAAATGCAGGTCATAAAGGAGGCGAAGGACAAGGAACAAATCGTCTCCATTTTGTCCGACATGTTCGAAAGCGTCGGAGCGTTCGACGTCCTCTTTTTCGTCTGGCCGGACGGCGCGGCGATCCGCTCGGTCAACACGGCCTTCGACGCCCGGAATCGGGAATATTTTCAAAAAGTCTCGTCGACGAAACAGTCTTACGTGTCCGACGTGATGGTATCGAGCTCCTCGGGAAAACCGTCGGTGGTCGTCTGCGAACCCGTCATGAACGGCGGCGAGCTGGCCGGGATGCTGGGCGTGACGTACAACCTGGAGAGAATGGACGGCATCATCAAAAACATCAAGTTCAAAAATACCGGGTATGGCTTTATCGTCGACAGAACGGGGCTCGTCATATCCAGCCCCGGCTATCCCGAGTTCATCGGGAAATTGAATATCGGACAGAAGCGCATCAACCCGGAAATGAACCTGGGCTTCAGCGAACTCGACGACAAGCTGCCGGACCTTTTCAGGCAAGTATCCTCGGGCTGGAATAGAGTGGTCGTGGGGAGCTACAATTTCGGCGGCTTCGATTACGACACCGTACTCGTTCCGATCAACCTCGAGGGCGGACAGCACTGGCTCGTGAGCATAGTGGCTCCGCTGGCCGAAGTCAACCGGAACGTGAACGCGCTTTTCAAAATCATGGCGGCGATTTCGGTGGGTTTTATCGTCGTCGGCGTTCTGTTTATCGTCGTCACCAGCAATACGGTAACGGCGCCTATCGCCCTGCTCAGAGACGAATGCCTGGTCATGGCGGAGGGCGACCTCAGAGAACGCTCCCTCAACGTTCGTTCGGCAGATGAAACCGGCGAGCTGGCCAAGGGATTTGTCACTATGAAAAGAAATCTCACCGGCTTTATCGTGAAAGTGAAGTCCGAGGCTGAAAAACTGGCTTCCGCCAGCGCGGAACTTCAGGCGGAATCGCAGCACTGCGCTCAAGCCTCCGAAGGAGTGAGCCGCGCTATGGAAAATATTTCGACGCGCACGAAGATACAAGCCGATTCCACGAAAAACGTCTTCTTCATCGCCAAGGAAATATCCGGCATCACAGAGGCCCTTTTGGCGGCGACTCTCGAGGTGAACTCCATCGCGTCGGGCACTTCGAACCACGCCAGAGAAGGGCAGGACGTGGTCGAAAGGGCTATGAAACAAATGAAAGAGATAGACGAAGCCTCCGCCGCCGTGCAGGGCGCCGTAGTGGATCTCGCCGAGGGCTACCGCGAGATAGGCGACATCGTCGGCGTGATTTCTTCCATAGCCAAGCAGACCAATCTGCTGGCGTTGAACGCCGCCATAGAGGCGGCCAGGGCCGGAGAGTACGGCAAAGGATTTGCGGTGGTCGCGGAGGAGGTCCGGAACTTGGCGGAAAATTCCAGCAGCGCCACCCAAAAGATATCCGCTTTGATTTCCGGCAACCAAGAGAAGATAGCCCAGGCGGTGGAGACCGCAAAATCCGCCGCAAAAGGAGTATCGGCGGGTATCGAGGTCGTCGGCTCCGCGGGGGAAATTTTTACCGGGATCGCCTCTTCGATCATTTCTCTGTCCGATCGGATAAAGGACGTCTCGCCGTCCATCGAAAAAATCACCTCCGGCAATCAGGAGCTCGCTTCGCTCATCGGCAACATCGAAAAAGCCAGCGAGCAGAACATCGAGGATGTGATCGGCGTGGTTGCCCACACCCAGGAGCAGCTGGCGTCTACCGAAGAAATCGCCGCGTCCTGCGGCACTTTGGCGGAACAGGCCGCCGAACTGCGTGAAAGAACAGCTAATTTTAAATTTTAAATTTTTTAATTGCATCTACTTTATGAAATCTGAGTTGCACGGGCTTTTTTTGCCCTAAAGGGAGGATATGAAATGGAGCTGCCCGATGATCTGGAAGAGAGCGCGCTCGTCCGGCAAACGCGTGAAGCCCTTGAAGCCTGGCCTTATCGACTGGGGATGTCCTTTTACAAGGCGGGCATTTCCGCGTTTTTTGCGGGTGGCGGGCTCTCTTGGCTGAAAAAAAAATATAAGGTGGGTTTGGAGGAGCGCATGGGGCTCTTTGGAACCGATGTTCCGAAAAACGCCCTGTGGGTTCACGCGGTTTCGGTGGGGGAAGTTCAATCGGCGCTCTCTTTGATCGGAGAGGCGAAGAAGAGATCGAACCTGAAAAGCCTGCCTTGTGTCCTCTCCACCGTCACGGCGACGGGACGGGCGATGGGAGAGAAGCTGACACCGGAGGCGAAGATGATCTACAACCCCTGGGATACGCCGCGTTTCGTGAAAAGGGCGCTGGACACTTTGGCGCCCAGGGCTTACGTCGCCATGGAGACGGAGCGATGGCCCGTCATGCTGGCCGAACTGCACGCGCGGGGAATCCCTGCCTTCCTCGCCAACGGACGCCTTTCGCCGGAGAGCGCAAAAAAACTTCGCCGGCAGCGAACGTTCTGGCGAGGGGTGCTGTGCTGCTTTGACCGCCTGATGGTGCGGTTCGAATCCGACAAAGAAGAATTTTCCAGCTTGGGCGTGCCGGAAGAGAAGATCGTCGTGACGGGTGACTGCAAAATCGACGCGATGCTCGCCCGCAAGGCCGAAATGGACGCAGGAAAAAACGAGGGAAAAAATCAGCAGGAGAACGACCGTCTGCGGCGGCGCCTGCGGAATGGAGACGCTCCCCTGTTCCTCGCCGGAAGCACGCACCCGGGGGAGGACGAGGTTGTGCTGACGGCCTTCGCGAAAGTACGCGGGGCTTGCCCGGGAGCGCGCCTGATCATCGTTCCCCGTCATCCCCAACGGGCGCTCTACGTTGTGGCGGAGGCTCTGCCCTACGGGAAAGTGGATCTTTTCACAAACCTGAGACCGGACTGGGACATTGCGGTGGTGGACAAAATCGGGGTTTTGTTCGAGCTCTACGCCGCCGCCGCCGCTGCCTTCGTGGGGGGAAGCCTGGTTCCCAAAGGAGGTCAAAACCTCATGGAACCCGCTTTGTTCGGCATTCAAGCGGCGCACGGGCCGGATATGAGCAACTTTCCCGACGCCGGGCGAATGGACGCATTGGGCGCGGCCCGCACGGTGCGCAGCGCCGCCCAGCTTGCGGAAGCCTGGCTGTCCGCGCTGGAGCCGGACGCGAAAACCAGGGCGAAGCAGGCGTGCGAAAGCTATTTTTCCTCCGTGGGGGGGGCCGCGTCGCGCAGCTGGGACGTCGTGACGGAATACGCCGGGCTTGGAGAAATTTGAGAAATTCTGTACAGTAACGCAATTGAAGAGGCTCGAGGCCGAATCTCTTTTTGTGGGTTTTGCGCTGCCCTCAACTCCCGACCGCCCGACGCTTCAGCTCCGCGATGTCGCTTTCTTGGCTTTTTATCTCGTCCTCGATGCTCTTTTGCTCGTTGCGGTATTCGTCTTCGTAACGGGCCTGTTTTTTGCGCGCTTGTTGTATGAGTGAGATTCCCGATCTTGATTCGCGGAGCAGTAACTTCGCCTCTTCC
>JAISWV010000409.1 GCA_031270755.1 Synergistaceae bacterium | reverse complement strand
GAACATATCATTGCGCTCAATGACCTGCTGTTCAAGGCAAACCGCGTTTGCCGCCTGGAAATCTCCGCGCCGGAAAAGGCGAAAAAGCTCGCCGCCCTCGCCAGAGATGCGGCGAAGGCGGGAGAACTTTGTTTCGGCGAAATCGCTCACGCTTTAGGCGTGAAAGACGCCGTTTTGACCCGGTGGCTCGAAGCGGTCAAAACGGCCTACACATGCAGAATCTTCCCAGAAAACTCCGTATCGGCCTCCACTCCCGGCGGAGCGGGGGCGAAACTCTGCTGTTTCGACTGCGATGCCAGGGACAAGGGAGATTGCAGGGGTTTCGGGAATATGATCCACCCCGAGAACGCTTTCGGCATAATCTCCCTGCTCGAATCCAACGGTGTCACGAACAGGGACGAACAGGCCGAGATAATAAGCAGGGCTTCCGACCATGAGATAACCGCACACCAGATATCCGACCTCATGTCGAGGAAGAAGCGTGGGCTCCCGATTCATGAAGATTTGCTGTACCTCACAAGAGGGAAACGGAAATAACATGGCAACAAAGCGGCGATTGCTAGCCCATTCGCCGAACTGAAAAACCAGTTTCCGTAACTCACAGCATAGCAACGAAAAGCGCGCCAATAATCAAGGTTTGCAAGATCAAAAGGCTTTTATAGAAGACCGATTTTTTCACCTGCTTCCAGTGGTCGAAAAACCAGAAATACCCATACGCGGCGAAACTGAACAACATCCACCAGCCAGCAGGCAAAAAGAGGACATTTCCCAAAGGGCCGCCGATTTCCTCCATTTTGAACGCCCCTGAAACACCGAACCAGTAGGCCAGCGTTGCCACAATGCCCGTGACGGACGAGGCCGCTACATAGCCCCTTATGACGTGAAACTCCTTGAACGAGGATAAGATTCCGCTTGCGTTCGCGGCGATGTCCCTGCCGACCTCCGCGCCGATCCGTTCTGTACCGTCATGTAAAACTTTCCAGATCGAGCTTTCGAGCGTCTCGCGGAAATTCTTTTCCAACGCGGCAATCTCGGCGAATTTATCCTTCATCGTCTGTTCGTGGAGCTTGAACACCAGGAGCAGATGCAAAAAGCTCTGTACGTCCTTCATTCCCACGGCGTCGGAAATCCTGAATATTTCCAGTTCTTCCTCGTCGGAGAGTGGGCGTTTCAGTATCTGTTCAGCGATAGCCGATATTTTACCGTCGAGGTTTGGCATCAATCGTCACCCACGCCGCTATTCCCAAACTCTTCCATTTCCTCAAACATCGAATAGACCTGATTGCGCCACGACAGAAAACTCTGGCCCGCGAAAGCGCCTAAGCCCTCCACGGTTTCGGGTATCGTTTTCCCTCCCGTGTAAAAATCATCGGCGATGATGTCAGCAAGGGCCGGAAAATTCAGAGTATTCGATACGCGAGATTTGAGAATATGGCTCTCCGGCAGGCGCTTCGCGTAGAGAGCGAAATCGCCGGGATCACCGAAGTAACAGTTGCGTACCGGGAAGACGGAGCCGAACGTTACGTACCCGAGAAAATCCTCAAGCAAATTGACGGAATCCTTTTGCCGGTTCATGGGCCACAGCGTGACGAGATTGTACGGCACTCTGCCGCTCTCAAGCACGGCGGTGAAATTGCGCCCATGCTTCCGTATCCCCATATTGCTCCGTGCCGCGCTGTTTATGACAAAGAGCGTGGACGTGCTGGTCTCGATAAGTTCCGACATCAGAATCCACCCTTTTTCGCCCTCATCCAGAATGACGTTCGTGACCGGAATTTTCCCCCTGTACACGCGCCCCACGTCGGGGTTGCTCTCATCCGTCTCGATGAGATTGATCGTCTTCGATTCCCCGTATTTGTCTATGAGGTATTGAATCAGCGTGAGAGATACCATGCTCTTCCCCACCCCGCCCTTGCCGCCGCCAACGTAGTAAATAGTGTCCTTCACAATCATTTCCCCTCTCGTTAGTCGTAATCAAAACTTCCATCCGCGTTTTTCGTTATCTTCCCCAGCCCTGTGTCAATAGTTGTGCTGGTGTGTTTCCTGAACCATTCTTTTTCAGCCGCTTCGTTGCCGGAATCCGGGACTGCCGGTTCAGGTTTTTGCGGAAACTTAGCGGCCCGATCTGTTCCCGCGGCGCTCGATTTTTTCGTGGTGCCGACTGCCTCTGTCCGCACGATCTTTTCACGCCTCCTTTTCTCCCGGAGAAAAGCCTGGGACATGCTGTGCGGTTTCGCGTCACCGGGCAGTAACCCTGCCTTTGCGAACGCGGCGCATATTTTGTCAAACCTCATCCCCTTTCCCCTGAGCAGAGCGATTTCCTCAAACGCGGCGGAAGCCGTCATCGAATAGCAATAAGGATCGGTTCCGCGGATCGCCGCTTCATCATCGAGCAGGCCGTTTACCGCGCGTTCGGCTGCCTCCTTTCTTGCGTCCAAAGCCATGTGTCTCGCCCCCCGGTTGACATTAACCCCGTTTACGGAAGCCGGCGACAAAAACGGGGGCAGCCAGCCGAAGCGTTCTGATTCTTACCGTGACTTTCTGAGACATACTGAGCGAAACTGTGCCTAACTGAGATAATTCGTGCTTTTTTGAGCCTGAACTGAGCCATTGCGAGACAAACCGTGCTTTTTTGAGATGATTTGAGCCAAACTGAGATTTTTTGATTCTTGCGGGCTTTTTCGAGGTCTAAGGTATCTTTAGGTACTGGGACAAGCAGGAGTTTGCCCGACGCGAGGCTTCGCCTCACGCCGTCCAAACTCCCTATTCCGCAATCGGCGTTCCCTTCGGTCTCTCCTCTCGCGGCGCTTGCGCCTGCGGCGGGCAAGGATAAAACCGTTTGTCACAGCGAGAATAGAGAGCCGGCAGACAAAACGGTCATCGGGGATGCTGGACGGGCTTCAAGGAAGACGGATATAATTCCCATAAAGGCTCAGGCAAACCGGAGATGAACGCGCCATGCAAGAAACGCGATATTTCAATTACGGGGACAGGGAAATCCAATGGCTCAAATCACGCGATTCGGCTCTGGGGGCGGCAATCGACGAGATCGGGCCTGTCCACCGCCCCGTCATCCCGGATTTGTTCACGGCCTTGCTGCATTCCATCACCGGGCAGCAAATTTCTTCCAAAGCGCATACGACGGTCAGGAACTGCGTACTGGAACGATTCACTCCCATGACGCCGGAAATCGTTGACGCGGCGTCGGCGGAAGCGGTGCAGGGATGCGGGATCACCATGAAGAAAGCGGTCTATATCAAAGAAATCGCGGCTTCCGTCTTGAATGGCCGCCTGGACTTGGAACGCCAGCAAACACGGCCCGACGACGAGGTTAGCGCGGCCCTTTGCCGGGTCAAAGGGATCGGCGTCTGGACGGCTGAACTG
>JAISWV010000389.1 GCA_031270755.1 Synergistaceae bacterium | reverse complement strand
GGGTCCCGCAGCTCCATATTGCTCAACATCCCCGGAGACGGCGCCGCGGTCGCCTCCTGCTTCGACGGATACCCCATGGCCCAGCAGGGACGGGCGGAGGCCGCCTTGGCCATCTCCGCCATCGCGTCTTTCATCGGCGGGCTGATCTCCTGCGTGGCCTTCGTCGCCGTGGCCGTTCCCGTGGCGCGTTTCGCCCTTCGCTTCGGGCCGCCCGAGTACTTCGTGCTGATGATCTTCGCCCTGGCCGCCACCGCGGCTATATCCAAAGAAGAGCTCTTGAAGGGGCTCATCTCCATGTTCATCGGCCTGATGATCACCACCGTCGGCATCGACCTCCAGAGCGGCGTTCAGCGTTTCACCTTCGGTTCCGTGGAACTCCAGAGCGGCATCGACTTCGTGGTGGTCATCATCGGGGTCTACGGCCTCGGAGAAATCTTGAAAGAATACCAGACCCTCCGCATGAAGGGTGAGGCCAACGTACAGACCAAGTTCGGACGCATCTGGATCTCCTGGGACGACTGGAAACGCTGCTGGCTTCCCATATTGCGCCAGACGCCCATAGGGTTTTTCATCGGGGTGCTCCCCGGCGCGGGCGGCACCATCGCCGCAATGATGACCTACAACAACGAAAAGCAGCTCTCCAAACACCCGGAAGAGTTCGGCAAAGGAGCCATCGAAGGGCTTGCCGCGCCGGAGGCCGCCAACAACGCCTGTTCCATCGGCGCAATGATCCCTATGTTCACCCTGGGCGTTCCAGGCTCGGGAACCACGGCCGTCATGCTGGGCGCTCTGATGATCTATGGAATCCAGCCCGGACCGCTTCTGTTTCAACACAACCCGGAGATCGCCTGGGGCGTCATCGCCTCCCTGTTCTTGTCCAGCGTCGTTTGCGCGATCATCAACATTCCCCTGGCAGGGCTGCTGGTGCGGGTCCTGGCCGTTCCTCCCCGGGTACTGTACCCCCTCGTGATCGGAATGGCGTTTCTGGGCGTGTACACCATCAACTACAGCGCCGCCGAGTTCGTCCTGCTGACGCTCCTCGGCCTGTTGGGGTATTTTATGAAATGCTACAAGATCCCGACGGCTCCACTGATCTTAGCTGTCGTGGTGGGGTCGTCCATGGAACAGACCTTCCGTCAGTCGCTTCTGTTGAGCGACGGCAGCGGCGCTATATTCTTCCGCTCCATTATCTGCAACGCGCTGTGGCTGCTGGCCGCCCTTTCCATCGCTTGGCCTTTTATCTCCGACTGGAGGCAGAAGAGGAAACGCTCCGCGTGACCGCGGACACGAAAATCTCATGTACGCCGAACGGATACTCCTCTCCCCTTCAGACCTGGCACAAAGAACCGAACTCCTCGCCTCCCGCGGGCTCTCCGTCCCGGGAGGCGGGGTCGCAAAAAGCCGCGTTTCCGCAAGCGACGTGGTCCTCGGACTCTTCGAAGATTTTTCCGGGCCCGAAGGCGAAAAACTTGCCGCTACAGGCTCTCTGATCGGAAATACGCTTCAGGGCGTCGCCGTCCGGGAAGAGCTGGAAGGGCAGGGCTTGACCTCGGAGCTTTTGAGCCTCTTGCTTCGATACGCTGCCGACGCCGGGATATGGCACCTCTTTCTCTTCACCAAACCCCAAGAAGCGCCGCGTTTTGCCGAGCTGGGCTTCCGTCCCGTGGCCGCCACGGACTCCGCCGCCCTGCTGGAGTGGGGCCGCCCGGGAATCGAAGAATTTCTGCAAACTCTCCGCCGAACCGCAGAATCTTTTAGTTCTCCTAACGGGTCCAGGGTCCACGACCCTGGCGGGGGGTTGGGGGCGGAGCCCCCAATAACGGCATCGGTGGTGGTCAATTGCAATCCTTTTACGCTGGGGCATCGTTATCTTGTCGAGACGGCCGCGGCCAAAAGTCAGAGGCTCTACGTCCTTGTGGTCCAGGAGGATCGGTCGGAGTTCCCTTTCGAGGTCCGTTTCCGGCTCGTGCGGGAGGGGGTGTCCGGCCTGGGGAACGTAACGGTTCTCAGCGGCGGGGAATACTGCGTCTCCGCCGCGACCTTTCCGTCCTACTTCACGCGCCGGGAGGAACTCGCCTCCGTCCACGCGGCTCTGGATCTGACGGTCTTCGCGACCCGCGTCGCTCCCGCGCTCTCCGTGAAAAAACGGTTCGTGGGCACGGAGCCCTTTTCCCACGTGACAAACGTCTACAACGAGACGATGAAGACCTTGCTGCCCCGATATGGCATCGAGGTCGAAGAGCTGACGCGCCTGGAAATTCAGGGAGAACCCGTCAGCGCCTCCCGAGTCCGCGCCCTGCTCCGGGAGGGGCGGATGGAGGAAGCGAAAATTCTCGTTCCGCCCTCCACACGGCGCTGGCTCGACTCCCCCGAGGCCGTTCCGGTACTGGAAGGTTTACGGTGAACGCCATTCCTCGATCATGGCCAGTTAAAGATTCAAGCTGTTTTCATCGAGAAGGAAACTACAGATACCTATTGTCATGATGCCGTCTTCGCTTCGTTGCGCCTTGATATTTTCTCGCACGACAACGATTTTCTTGAAAGAATCCCCGATGTTGTTCAGCGGCTTTACTTCTTGATTGATTTTATCAGGGTTGCTCATGGAAAAACCTGAACAATTACGGCGGGAAGATCACGGTCGCGGCAAACGCTTGATTGTCTCTCCTGACAGATGATAACGGCGCATTCCCAATACTGGAACGCGCCTATTGATGTGCGCCAGCATGAGCGATAACCTGATGGTGAAAGTCCACTACAGCCTTGGCAGTAGGAACTGTTATTCTTCTTTGCTTTTCGTTCAATAATGGCAACATTGTTTTTATTCGTTTCTGTGTCTCGTTATTCATATTCAAATTATTTTCAAGCACTGCCTTAGGCTTGCTTTGACTGTACAGCAAATAGAGCGCACGTTTTTTGTGCCGGTAATGTGTACGTTTATGTACTGAATTTTAACACACTTGGATGGACCGACATGGACTTCAAAAAAGATAAAACCCCACTTTTCAGCGAGGTTTTTTACCGATTTGAACTTTCGCGTTTTTCAATTTGGTCGGGACGAGAGGATTCGAACCTCCGACCCCCTGCACCCCATGCAGATGCGCTAGCCAGGCTGCGCTACGTCCCGAACTCTGTAAGGTATTCTACAGGATTTTCATCAAAGGTCAAGGCCCGCAAAGGCCCCCAACTTGCGACCGGCAATCGGCCAATCGGCAATTCATCCACTTCAATTACATCCCGCGGCGGTCATATGCGGTCCGGTATTTCTATTTTCGTGCCGTCGGGGTATGTTTCCGGGAAGAAAAGCTTGAGGACTTTTTCGTCGTTGGGCTTGCCCAAAAGGCTGCCGACGACGAAAAGGAAAAATCCGAGGCCGATGCCCACGACGATCTGGTGGAAGCCGTAGAGAGGAATCTTGGCCGCCATGAAGTAACAGTAGGCCAGCACGCCGCCCGCCATGGAGAGCATCGCCCCCGTGGTGTTGGCCTTCTTCCAGAAGAAGCCCAGGAGGAAAGTCCAGAAAAAAGCCGTTTGCAGGCCGCCGAAGGCGAACATGTTGACCCAGACGATGACGGAGGGCGGCTCGACGGAGACAGCAATACAGATCAGGCCGACGGCGGCGGTGACGACGACGGAGAGCAGTCCCACCTTCTTCTGGTTCACCTGTGCGCCGCTTTGCTCGATGGCGTGCTGATACACGTCTTTGACGATGGAAGAGGAGGCGGCGATCAGAAGAGATGAAACGGTGGAGATGGCGGCCGCCAGGGGCGCTATGATGGCGATGCCCGCCAGAATGGGCGACAAATAGTTGACGACCAGGTGGGGCATGATGGAGTCGGTGGTGCCGTCGGCGGGAAGCTCCAGGATGATGCCCCGGGACAGCACGCCGATGAGGTGCATCCCCAGCATCATGGCCCCGATGACGACGGTACCGTAAACCATGCCTCGGTGAAGGGCTTTGGAGCTTTTGTAGCTCATGTTCCGGACCAGAGACTGGGGCAGGCCCAAGGTGCAGATGCCGCTCAACATCCAAAAAGAAATCAAAAGCCGCACGGAAATCGCGCCGCCTGACGTTGGCTCCAGCATCTGAGGTTGTTCTTTGATGACGGCCATGATGTTGCTTATGCCGCCGCCGTGTTTCAAGACGGTGTAAGCGAGAACGCCCAGTCCCGTGAGCATGGCTATGGCGCAGATGGTGTCGGTGATGGCGACGCCCTTGAACCCGCCCACGGAGGTGAAGGCAACGACCACCAGGGCAAAGATGAGCAGGCCCAGGGTGTAGTCGATGCCCGCGGCCGCCGCGAACAGGCCGGCACCGCTCATGAACTGGGCCACCATGGTGCCGCAGAAGAACACCACAATGAGGAAAGCCCCCAGGTTGGCCAGGGCGTTGGACTCGTATCGGGTACGAATGAGGTCGATAACGGTCACTGCGTCGATTTTGCGGCTGATGACCGCCATTTTCTTCCCCATGACGCCCATGACCAGAAAAGCGGCCAAGACCTGGGTCATGGCGAGGTAAACCCACCCGAAGCCCCTTGCCCAAGCGACTCCAGGCCCTCCGACGAAGCTGGAGCCCGAGGAATAGGTGGCGACTAGGGTCATCGCCAGGACGAAGCCCCCCAAACTTCTTCCGCCGATGAAATAATCCTTGGAAAAGTTCACCGACCTGTCGTTTTTGGACCTTTTTCGAATGAAGAACCCCACGGCAAGCATGACGGCAAGAAAAGCGAACACGGGCGCGAGAACTAGAAAGACCTGCATTTGCCGTCACTCCTTCGAAGTTTCGTCTTCGTCGTCGAGGCTGAAGTCCTGGAACACCTTGGCCGTCAAACCCCATACCAAAACGATGGACAAAATCCACACGCCGAAGCTGCTCAACACAAACCACCCCGGCATCTGGAAGAGGGTGTAGTCTATGTCCGCGGTGCCGAATCCGGCAATCCACCAGTACACGATCAAAATCTCCGCGACAGCCCACGTCGCCCTCGCTTCTTTGTTCATCTGAACGAATTTTTCTTTGTAGCTCATCTT
>JAISWV010000353.1 GCA_031270755.1 Synergistaceae bacterium | reverse complement strand
TGAAGAGTAGCTGAGTGCTTTTTGAACTTTGGCAATGAGAGTGGTATCTGTGTCGGGACGTGTTCCCTTTGTAGAATGGGTACCATTCTCATTGAAACACTGATGGTCGCTTTGGTCGGTTTGGTCGAGGTTTGGTCGATTTGGTCGATTGGTCGATTTGGTCGATTTGGTCGATTTCGAGAAGATCGTAGGTGCCCTTGTATTTACATATGCCCATCCGTTCACTATAATGCAGAAGCAGGCCGGAAGATTTGGAAGATAAATTTCGGTTTTAGTGCCTGTGGTTCTTGTGTATGCAAAAGTTTATTTGTCTGCTGCAGGCTTTAGGCTTTTTTGGGGCGCATGATTGTGCAGCCCGTCGACGTCAAGACAGTTTGCAGAGATCGCGATGACTTGGGGAGGTCGTTTAGGTGAAGAAAATCATATTGGTTGTGTTGACCGCAATGCTTTCGAGCATAGCGGGAGTCGCTGGGGCGGGAGGATATTCTCCTTATTACACGAAATACGACGACAGGTATGCGGATCCCCCTTATTATTACGACGAAGCTCCGCCTTACCGAGCGGTCCCGAAAGTGGTCTACGTTCCCAAGGTCGTGTATGTCCCGTGCGATATTCGCATCAAAATCGCGGAGCTCGAAAGGTTGAAATCCGAAATACAATATCGCGCGCTCTCGTATTACCCTGCCGATCCCGGCAGAGCGGTGTGGCTTGCCGACAGGGTGGCGAGGCTGAACTATGAAATCGAGGCGTGGCGCCGCAACTATTGGTAGAGCGGCCAAGAATGATTCAAAAGCGGGAAAGACGCTTTGTTTCTCGCCTTATTTCCCCCTAACGACCGAGACCTCGATAGGAAAGTTTCTTTTCAAGATGTCGGGCAGCAGGCGGACGTAAAAAGGGTGAATGCCGGGCAGAGACAGGCTCGTCTTGGCGTCGGCCCAGAAAAGTTCTCCTTCGTCCGAGGCCCGAAGTTCTCCTTCGAAGCTGCGGCAGACGAAGTAGTTGGAAAGGTATTCCATTTTGTCCCCGGGACGGTAAACGTGAAGAATTCCCGCAAACTCCATGTCTTTTAAAATATAGCCGGTCTCTTCGAACATCTCGCGGGCGCAGGCCTCCTTCAGGCTTTCGCCCCTTTTTTTTCGCCCGCCGGGCACGGTGATCTCTCCCTTATAAGGCTCGTTGGCCCTTCGGATCAATAAAATCTTGTCGTCCTCCATCAAAAAACAAAAGACGATCAACGCGGTATAACCATAGTCATCCCAGGGTTCTGTGCCCACGAAACACCCGCTCCTTCTTTTCGGTTCTTTCTTCTCGGCTCACGCGCCACCGGTCGGAGGAGTCGAGGGTTTTGAGCGCGTTCGCCACGTTGGCGAATATATCCGGGACCCGCGTCTTCATCTCGGCCAGCATTTCCTTGGTGCGCTGGCGTTCCGTCCTTCCCGCGTAGGGGCAGGCGCCCAGCAGGATCGGCAGTCCCAGGCGGCGGGCCTCCTCCGCGATGGACGTTTCCCGGGCGTAGATAAGAGGCCGGATCACCTCAATACCCGTCCGGTCCTGAAAAAATTTGGGCTGAAAGCTCCTGGCCCGCCCGGCGCGAAAGAGGTTCATAAAAAACGTCTCCACCGCGTCGTCCAGGTTATGGCCCAGCGCCAGCTTGTTGAACCCCTCCTCCCGAGCGCGGAAATTGAGCATTCCACGTCTCAGGTTTGCGCAGAAACTGCAGGGCGAGCGTTCGTTCCGGCTCTCGATGATCTCCAGGATCGGATGCCGCAGGACCATGTACGGGACCCCTCGCGCGCGGCAATAATCCTCCAGCTGCGACACGTCCATGCCGGTAAAGGCGACGGTGCAGGCCGCCAGCTCGAAATGGACGGGGCTGCGGCGGCGAAACTCCGAAAGCGCATGCAACAGCACCAGGGTGTCTTTCCCGCCGGACAACCCCAAGACGACCTTGTCGCCCTCCCGGATCATGGAAAAATCGGCCAGGGCCCGGCCCATGCCCCGGCGCAGCGAATGGGCAAGAGGGTCGAGCCAGCGCGGATTCATCACGAAAAGCTCGAAAAATAAAGTGCGCGGGCGCTCAATTGCTCACGTACTCCGCGCCCCGCTCCTCTTTGACCCTGAGCCGAGAGAGTTTCAACACGATATACTCCAGGTCGTCGGAGTCTTTGAGGCGCTGAATCGACCCGATCGCCTCGACCCAATCGCCCTTCTGAGCCACAGGCGCAGCCTGAACAGGCGCGGCCCGAACGGCCAAGGCCTCGTCGACGATCACCTCGAACCCGGCCAGCCCGTCGTTGCCGCAGCAGCCCGGACCGTAACGGATCACGTAACGGGAGGTGACGCTCCCCTCCTGCTCCTCTTCATAGATCCCCTCCAGCTTGATCATCCGGTCCAGGTAATCCTCCGGGTTGAGATAAATGTCGTTGCACTGCTCGATGAACATTTTCTCCCGAATCTCGAAGACATTCGCGTAACCGTCTTCTTCTTGCGCGGCGGAGCTCGTCGCCCCATCGTACCCGGTCAGCGCGGCAAACACGAGAAGCAGAAATAAAAACCCCAGAAACGCTCTTATGAATTTTTTCATTACGATCCCGCTCCTAAATTCTATTTTCATACTTCAATTTACGCTTTTTTTACGCTTTGATACCGAGTTTTGCGGCGGCCGAAAACAGGCAGAACGCTGCCAGGTTCACGAGTACAACGCTGGCGCCGGTGGGCGTGGACAGCGCGAACGACGCGGTGAGCCCGATGAAAAAACAGGCGACGGACAGGACGGCCGAGCATAAAACAACCCTCTTGAAACTCGAAAACACGCGCATAGAAGTGAGGGCCGGGAAGATCACCAGGCTCGAGATCAGCATCGCCCCCATCATCCTCATTCCCACCACGATCACCATTGCCGTCAAGAAGGCGATCAGCATGTTGTAACGGGCGACCTTCATGCCCGTGGCCTTGGCGAAGCTCTCGTCGAACGTCACGGAGAAGATCCGGTTGTAGGAAAAAACGTAAAGGACCAGCACGACAACGGCGACCGCCATGCTCAACATCACGTCGCTTTTGCTCATTGCCAGAATGGAGCCGAACATGTAGTTGCACACGTCGGTGTTCATCCCGGTGGTCATGGAGATCACCACGACGCCTATGGCCAGGGCGCTGCTGGATATCAGCGCGATGGCGGCGTCGCCTTTGATCTTCGAGCTCTCGCTGATGCGGAGCAAACAAAACGCCGCCAGCAGCACGACGGGGATGGAAACCTCCAGAGGCGCCAGGTGGAGCGACATGGCGATTGCCAAGGTCCCGAACCCCACGTGAGAAAGCCCGTCTCCCAGCATGGAGTAGCGCTTGAGTACCAGAGTCACGCCCAAAAGCGCCGCGCAGAGCGCCACGAGAATGCCGACCACCATCGCCCTCACGATAAAAGCGTAAGAGAACAAATCCCGCAAGAGGTCAAACAAGGCCGTCACCTCCATTCACTTTCATTCACTTCCGCAGCGCTTGTCATGCGGCGATAAAGGGAGGTTTTGAGGTATTCGCGGGTCTCGCCATAAAAAAGCGGCTTCTTGGACATGTGCAGGATCTTGTTGCCGTATCGCAAAGCGCTGCTCAGATCGTGGGAGATCATGACGAGGGTCATCCCGTCCCGGTTGAGCTTTTCCAGCAGCGCGTAAAACCCGGAGGCCGCCACGGGGTCGAGTCCGGCCACGGGCTCGTCCAGCATCAGCAACGTCTTGGCGGCGCAAAGCGCGCGTGCCAGAAGGACGCGCTGCTGCTGCCCGCCGGACAAATCGCGGTAGGAAGCCCGCGCCAGGTCCGCAATGCCCAAGCGCTCGAGATTTTCCTCGGCCCGGGCCCGGTCGCCGCGCGAGTAAAACGGGAAAAAGCCGCGGCGGTTCAGGCATCCGGACAGCACCACCTCCCTCACGCTGGCGGGAAAGTCCTTTTGCACGACGGTCTGCTGGGGCAGGTATCCGATCTCGGTCCGCCGCGAGCCGTGAAGCTCCACTTGGCCGGAATCCAGCTTCAAAAGCCCCAGCACTCCTTTCATCAGCGTGCTTTTGCCCGATCCGTTTTCCCCGATGATGGAGAGGCAGTCTCCCCGAACGACTTCAAAGCCCGCGTCCTCCACCGCGGTTTTGCCGTCGTAAGAAAGGCTGACGTTCCGGCAGCTCAATATCGTCAATTCGAATCACTCCACTCTGCTACTTGCAGGGGCTGTAACCGCAGCTGAAGCAGTAGGCGCAGCCCGAGATCATTTCCATAGGCGCGCTGCACTCCGGGCAGGGCGCGCCTCCTTCATGCGGCGGAGCGCCGCGGTCGCCTTTTTCCACCAATTTTTCCAGCAGTACGGCGATGGCGTCCGGAATGGAGCGCGCCACGTGGGATTCGTCGAAGCCGAACATCCAGTATTCCTTGCCGGAAAGCCCCTTCAGCGTGTCGATGAAGTCCTCCAGCTTGCTGCCGGACCGAAGGCCGATGGAAATGGCCCTGGAGAGGGCTTCCGTCATGGCCTTCAGCTCCGATCCGCTTTTGCCGATCGTGATGAAAATCTCGAAAGGATCGTTGCCGTCGAAGTTGAGCGTGATGTAGATACTGCCCCAGGGAGTGCTTTCCTTGATGGTTTTTCCGAACACCACCAGCCCCGGCCGTTCTTTGACGCGCCCGGAGCCTTTGGCGGGCTCCTCCGTTTTTTTGATCTCGATGGGCTGGTACGAACGCGAGCCGTCGCGATAGATGGTGATTCCCTTGCAACCCAGGCGGTAACAGGCTTCGTATACATGCCGCACGTCCTCGACCGAGGCGTTGTTGGGCAGGTTCACCGTTTTGCTGACGCCCGAGTCCACGATGCGGGCGAAGATTCCCGTCACGTCCACGTGCTGTTCCGTGGTGATGTCGTAAGCCGTAACGTAGGCTTTGTCCAAAAGCCGGCCCGATTTCTTGTACTCCGCGCGTTGTTCGTCGGTCAAAAGCTTGTGCCAGAACTCGCGCGCCTCCGTTCCGGTCCCGTCCACTTTGGCGATATGTCTGTTCCAGGACCACGCGAAATTAGGCTCGATCCCCGAGCTGGCGTCCATAATCATAGAGATGGAGCCCGTCGGCGCAATGGAAAGACGTCTGCTGTTGCGCATCCGCCCGCGCACGAGGCTGCGCAAAACCAACTTGGCCTCTTCGAAAGAGCGTCCCCCATCCGGTTTTCGAAATTCAAGCAGCGTGTTGACCAAGGTCTTCGGGATGGTCGCCGACTGCTGCATACGGTCCAACAGCTGGTCGTACTCCTCCTCGGAGAGAAGCTGGAACCACTCGTCGCCGAAGAGCACTCCTTCTTCGAACAGCTCCGGCCCTCCGCCCTCGATATGGCTTCGAAAGGCGCCGAACAGCCGCTCCACCAAGTGGGACTCGGGGAACGGGTCTTTACCGGCCTCGCCGACTATTTGGGAGGTCGCCAGAAGCGCCCCCGCCGCCAGCGCGCCGCCGATCCGTTCGCAGTATTCGTGAAACTCCGGGCTTCCGTAGACGATCTTCTGCATGACGGCCGCGTCCGCCAGCCCCATGAGGCCGAGCCCCACGGGACGAATCCTTTTCGTGCGCTCTTCTATACGCTCCAAGGGGTAAGAGCAGGCGTCGATGACGAGATCCAGGTAATAAATGGACCTCCCGACCTGGTCCGCAAACCCATCCCAGTCAAAAACTGCCTCTTGCGAGCCGTTTTTGAATTCGACGAAGGCCTCCACGTTGATAGATCCGAGGTTGCAGCTGGTGTAGTTCGGAAGCGGCTGCTCGCCGCAGGGGTTGGTGGACTCGATGGTCCACTCTTCGCTCATTTTGAGCAGGTTGTCCTGCTGCGCCCTGTCTATGAAGAAGATGCCGGGATCTCCCCGTTTCCACGCGCTCTCGCAGATGTGTTCCATGAGCTTTCTGGCCTTGAGGGTCTGAGCTACGGCCCCGCCACCCCTGGAAATCAAGTCGAAGGTGCCGTTGCCGGCGTTGGCTTCCATCAGCTTGTCGGACACGGCCACGGAGATGTTGAAATAAGAAAGTTTTCCGTCGTCGGTCTTGGAGTCGATAAAGCGGAAGATATCCGGGTGATTGTCGAAAAGCATCCCCATGAGGGCCGCCCGGCGCTTCCCGCCCTGCACCACCACCGCGCCCATAGTGTTCCACGTCTCCATGAAAGAGACGGGGCCCGACGCCTTGCCTCCGGTGCCTCCGCCGATTACCGCGCCGTGTTCGCGGAGCCATCCGAAGTTGCCGCCCACGCCGCCTCCGTATTTGCTGATGATGCTGGCGTTCTTGACGGACTCGAAAATCCCCTCGATGCTGTCCGGTATGTCGATGACAAAACAAGCGAATAGCTGCTGGTTCCTGGTTTTCGACTTATAAAGGCACGCGTAGTCTTCGAAGGTCGTTTCGATTACGGGTTTGTAGATGATGGCGGCGTATTCGGGTTTCAAAGTGAGCCCCGCGGCCGCGCTGAAAAGACAGGGGGAGTTGAACAGAAAGCGCCTGTTCAGGATGTCGCTTGCGATGTTTTGCTCCAGGGTCTGGAGCCACTCCAGAGACGCGGGCTCCGCGGCGTCCAAGTAAAGCGTCTCCGCGCTGGCTATCGTACGCGCCACGCGCAGGGCGAACTCTTCGAAGGTTTTTTCTTTGCGCACGGCTTGAATTTTTGCGTCGTGGCGGGGCACAAAATACCTTTGTTCCAAAAGCCACATGGCGTTCTCGGAGAGGCGGGACACGGCCGGGGCATCGAACAGATCCAAGGGAAAACGGACAGAAAAGCGGTCTTTCAACGAACGAATCAAATGCGGACACTCCTATCTTTATTTCTTTATTGCCGAATGATTACCTTAATTTCATGTAAACGTGACGTCTTCATTCATCCGAAGCTTACGGCCTATCGGTCGAACATTCACTCATTCTCTCACTCCTCGGCGGATACTCGCGCCTTTGGTTCCTTGGCTTCGAGGTTATTATAGCGCACACGGTTCTCGGGAAGTTCGCACAAAAAAAGAAAGGCCCCCTGAGGAACCCCTTCGGCTCAAATTCAGGAGAAGGGTTGACGGAAAAACAAGCGATCCGCGCGATAGGGCCTCCAAAACGGATATGGACGGGGGATCTGGACGAGGGGATATGGAGGTGCTACTCTCTCTTTCGAATGGGCCTTCCGAGTCAACTTGACCGACGTTCGGGATTGGTATATATTTAGAATATATACCATAATGGAGGAGTTTACGATGCCTGGAGACGTTGCAAAAGTTTTTGAAAACGGAAGATCGCAAGCCGTTCGATTGCCTAAAGAATACCGATTCGACACGGACGAAGTTTTTGTGTCCAGAGAAGGGAACAAGGTCATTTTATCGCCTAAGCCTTCCGTGACGTGGGAAAGTTTCTTTGCCTCCGGCCCGTGTTCCGACTTCGAACTCGACAGGTCGGACAATGCTGCGCCCCAAGAGCGGGAATTGTTCTAATGCCTGAAATCTATATGCTGGATACTGACGTTTGCAGTTATATTATCAAACATCGTCCCGCCGATTTGCAAGAGACGTTT